>JAJNBO010000408.1 GCA_021156245.1 Ramlibacter sp.
CTTCAGCGCGCGGCCGGCCATTCGATCTCGACCTTCAATCCCCCCAGTTGCGCCGACGTGCCGACACTGGCGCGGGCGCCGTGGACCGCGGTGATCCGCCGCACGATCGACCAACCCAGGCCACTGCCGCTCACGCCGGTGCCCATGACGCGGAAGAAGCGTTCGCCCAGGCGCTGGGCGTCCGCGGGCGTCAGGCCCGGGCCGCTGTCTTCGACCACCAGCCGCACCGAGCCTTTGTCGCTGCTCACCGAGAGTTTCACTTTGGCGCGCTCAGGGCTGTACCGGATCGCGTTGTCGACGAGGTTGCGCACCAGCACGCCTGCGAGGGTCGCGTCGCCCAGCACGGCGCAAGGCGCGTCGGCCGATACTTCGATCACCTGCTCCCTGGCGATGGCACGCGGCGCCGCTTCGGCGGCGACCTGCCTCGCGACGTCGGCGAGATCCAACCGGTCCGCCAGGGGGGCGGTGCCGGTCTCAAGCCGCGACAGCGTGAGCATCTGCTCCACCAGGCGCGTCGCACGGTCGCAGCCCTGGAGCGTCGCCTCGAGCGCGTGGCGGCGTTTCCCGGCGTCGGCTTCGCCCAGCGCGACCTGCGCCTGCGCGCGAATCGCCGCGATCGGCGTGCGCAGTTCATGGGCGGCATCGGCAGTGAAGCGCCGCTCGGCGTCCAACAGGCCGGAGATCCGCTCGAACAAACCGTTGAGTGCGCCCACCAGCGGCTGCATCTCCGAAGGCGCATCGGGCAGGACCACGGGTTGCAGCGCCTGCGGCCGGCGTTCGGCCAGCGCACGCCCCAGCCGGCGCAGCGGCGCCATCCCGCTGTAGATGGCCCACCATGCCGCCAGCGCCAGCAGTGGCAACGCGAACAGCATCGGCCAGACCGCACTGCGCAGCACCGCCCACAGGATCGCGCCGCGCGAGGCCACCTGCTCGCTCACGTAGACCTGGACGTCCCGTTCCGCGCCGTGGGCGGCGAACACCCGCCATGCGACGCCGTCGATCTCCACGGTGCGAAAGCCCGTCTTGAAGCGCCGTCCCGCCTCCGCCATCGGCAGCTCGGGCGCGTTGGGCGAGCGCAGCGCCAGCCGGCCCTCGTGAAAGACCTGGAACGCCACCTTGGGCGCGTACTTGTGGAGCACCGGCGCATCGGCCGCCCGGTCGTCCTCCAGCTCGCGAGCCTGCTGCACGACCAGGAGAGCGGCGGCCTGCGCCAGATGCCCATCGAGCAGTTCGTCCAGCTCGTGCCGCGCGTCGCGCCAGGTCAGCACCGCTGCGCCGATCCACACCGCCGTGACGACGCCCAGCACCATCACCACAAGGCGGCCTTGCAGGGATCGGGGCAAGGCCGCCCTCACGGCGCTGCGCCTTCGCGCGGCACGATGTAGCCGACCCCACGCACCGTCTGGATCAGATCGTTGCCCAGTTTGCGGCGCAGGTGGTGGACATGCACTTCCACGGCGTTGCTTTCCACCTCCCGGCCCCAGCTGTACAGGTGTTGTTCGAGCTGCTCGCGTGAGAGGACGCGCCCGGCGTTGAGCATCAGCGCATGCAGCAAGTCGAACTCGCGCGCAGGCAGCGTGACGGCTACACCGCCGCGATGCACCGTGCGCGATGCCGGATCGAGCACCACATCCTGTGCGGCGAGGCGCTCCTCGGGCTGGCCATGCGCGCGCCGCACCAGGGCGCGCAGCCGCGCGGCGAGTTCGTGCAGATCGACCGGCTTGACGACATAGTCGTCGGCGCCCAGGTCCAGCCCGCGGATGCGATCGGGGATGGCATCGCGTGCCGTCAACACCAGCACGGGGGTCTTGACTGCCGCGCGACGGATGGACGCCAGCACCGCCATGCCGTCCTTCAGCGGCAAGCCCAGGTCCAGGACGGCGGCGGCGTAGGGCTCGGCGCGCAACTCGCGTTCAGCCGCGACGCCGTCGCGTACCCAGTCCACTTGGAAGCCCGACTGCCGCAGGCCGGCCCGCAAGCCGTCCCCCAGCAGCGGGTCGTCTTCGGCGAGCAGGATTCGCATCGGGGAATTATGGTCGCACGCGCTCGGGCTCAATCATCGTCATCGTCGTGCCCGCGCTGCGCTGCGGCGCCGGTCGAGGCAAGTGCGGCATCGGGCCCCGCCTGCCATTGCAGCGCCCAGAACCCGAGCACCGCAGCGAGCAGGGCGATGCCGACGCCGCGCCAGGCGCGGCGCGCGCCTTCGTGCTTCAGGCCCGCCTTGCGGCCGGTGACCATGGCACGCACCAGGTTCTCGCGGTGCACCCAGCTGCCCACGACGACGCCGAGCAAGTGCACGCCGACCAGGGCCATCATGAGGTTGGCGGCCGCCTCGTGCACCTCCTCCATCGCATGGCCGCCGATCTCATTGAAGTTGGCCCAGCCGCTGGCCGTGACACCTGCTGCCAGCAGCAACAGCGCCAAGATGGCGAGCGCGCCGGCCGGGTTGTGCCCGGTGTGATGTTCGGCGTTACCGCGCACGATGGAGGCAACGTAGCGCAGCGCGTTGGCCGGACCTCGCACGAAATTCAAAAAACGCGCCGGCTTCGAGCCGACGAGGCCCCACAGGACGCGAAAGACCACCAGCCCGGCCATCGTGTAGCCCAGCGTCACGTGGACCTGGCGCCAGCGCTCGCTCTCGGCGGTAAGCCAGGCACCAGCGAAGCTTGCCACCATCAACCAGTGGAAGACTCGCACCGGCAAGTCCCAGACCAGGACCTTGGCCTGCGCCGCTTGCGTTGCGGGCGCTTCAGCGCGGGAGGCGGACGTTGTGTTCATTGAAATCTCCTTGCTCGGCCCGCGCATGGCAGGCAACACAGTTGGACGGGCTTTTCACGGCGGGGAGTTTCCAGGTACGCGCCGGCACTTCGTCGTGCTTGCGAAGGAACCACGCCGACTGGGTGATGCGGTCTTGCGGGGGTTCGTCACGCCCGCGCCGCGAGCGCCCCGCGTTCGCGGCGAGCCAGGCGGTGAGTTCCTTCGCCGCGGCGGGATCGAGCGAGGCGTCGGCACCGTAATGGCGGGACAGGTTGCCCATGACGCGGCGCCATGAGGCCGCCGGCAAAAGGCCCGGCGGGTACGCGACGTGGCAGGCCGCGCATTCCTGTTGGTATTGGGGCAGCAGCGGCACGCGCAGGGCGTGTTTGCCTTCGTCGGCGTATGCCGTTCCGGCTGCGGCCAGCGCGGCGAAAGCCGCGCCCAGCGTTACAAGCCGGCGCAAGTGGGTGAGGTTGAGCATGCGCGTCTCCTAGGGCTTGAGCGACAACAGCCAGGCCAGAACGTCGGCCTTCTCGCCGGCACTGCATTCGCGGC
>JAJNBO010000409.1 GCA_021156245.1 Ramlibacter sp.
GCAATGGAGCCGGCGGCGGTGGCTGGGGCGGCGGGGGAGGCGGCGGCTTCGCCGGCGCTCCCTACCCCGGCAGCGCGCCGGCAGGCTACGGCTCCGCGGGCGGCAACGGCGGGTTTGCCGGTGGCGGTGGCGGTGGAGGTGGAGGTGGAGGTGGAGGTGGAGGTGGATACGGCGCCGAAGGAGCCTCGCGCAACGGCGCACCTAATGGACAGGGTGGTCCGGCGTCGGGATACGCCGGGGGCGGCGCGGCCACGGCACAAGGCGGCGGGATCCAGGACGAGACCCGCATGATGACGAACACGACGCCGCTGGCGCGCGCGAAAGCCCGCGCGTCCGGCGTCATCGGGCAGCTGAAGCGGCTGCTGCGCGACAAGGTCCCCAGTTTCGATGCCCCGGAAGGCACGCGCCCTGCGCCGTCGGCCGCGCTGGTGCAGGCCGTCACCGCGCACGCGACGCAGGTGCAGACGCAGGTGCAGACGCGCGTCAACGAGGCCGTCACCGCGGGCGACATCGTGGTGTTCGACGACGAAGCCGTCGAACAGGTGGCGCAAGACCTGCGGGTGCGCACGCAGGACCTCAAGAAGAAGGCCGCATCCACCAACGAGAAGGCGACGATCGAGATCGTGGCGCTGATGTTCCAGAGCATCCTGGCGGAGGAGCGCATCCCCGCCACCGTGCGCGTCTGGTTCGCCCGGCTGCAGATGCCCGTGCTGCGCGTGGCTCTCGGCGAGCCGGAATTCTTCGGCACGCTCGAACACCCTGCGCGGCAGCTGATCGACCGCATGGGGTCGTGCGTGCTCGGCTTCGACTCCACGGACATTTCCGGCAGCGCGATGGAGGCGGAAATCCGCCGCGTGGTGCAGGTGATCGAGCAGTATCCGGAGACCGGCCGCCGCGTGTTCCAGCTGGTGTACGAGGAGTTCCAGCGTTTCCTCTCCCGCTTCCTCACCGAGAAAGGTCCGACGCAGAAGCTGGTCAGCGTCGCCCAGCAGGTGGAGCAGAAGGAGACGATGGCGATCCAGTACACCATCGAGCTGCGCAAGATGCTCAGCGACGTGCCGGTGCGCGACGAGATCCGCGAGTTCCTGTTCAAGGTGTGGGCCGAGGTGCTGGCGGTCGCCGCGGTGAAGAACGGGCCGCAGCACGAAGAGACGCTGGCCCTGAAGAAATCAGCGAGCGACCTGGTGTGGGCCGCCAGCGCGAAGCCGAATCGCGATGACCGCGCGAAGGTCATCCAGGACCTGCCCGAGCTGCTTGCGCGCCTGCGCCGCGGCATGACGCTGCTGGGGCTGGATGGCGGCGACCAGGAAAACCACATCAAGGCCATCGGCGACACGCTGGCCGACGCCTTCCTGTCCAAGACCGAGGCGATCCCGCATGCGCGCATCGACGAGATGACGAAGCGCCTGGCCAACCTGGAGGACTTCGTGTCCGACGACGACGCGGGCGAGCTGCCGCTGGACCAGGAAAGCATCGAGATGATGCTGGGCATCGACGCCTCGATGATTGAGGTGATCAGCACCGGCGGCTCGCAACCGAACGCGGCGATGATGGCGTGGGCCAACGAGCTCCAGCCGGGCAACTGGTTCACCCTGGACCACAACGGCAAGGTCCGCCAGGTGCAGTACACGTGGGCCAGCGACCGCCGCCAGCTGCACCTGTTCGCCGCGAGCGACGGTTACTGCTACCTCATGCCGCTGCGCCGGCTGGGCGCCTACCTGCAGGCCGGCCTGATCGTACCGACGGAAGAAGAGGCGCTCACGGTGCGCGCCACGCGCGACGCGCTGGCCAAGCTGGACGCCAATCCGGAGAGGCTGCTGCAATGAGCGTCATCCCCGCGTGGGCGGGGATCCGGCGCATCCAGAGAAAAGCGGCCGGTGGCCGCTTTCTGCATTTGGGAGCCCTGGATTCCGCCTTCGCGGGAATGACGACTAGTGCGGCAGCCGGTCCTCGGTGTCGTCGCAAAGTTCGTCGAGGATCAGCGCATCGGGCTCGTGGCCGAACCGCCAGTAGACCATCAGCACGATGATCTTCAGCGCGTCGAGCGGCATCTCGCCGTCGATACCCGCCGCCATCGCCCTGTCCACCACGATCTCGCGCAGCGCGGGCGGCAGCACGCCGGAGCTTTCCAGGAAACTGATGAAGCCGAGGCAGGCCGCGCCGAGCCGGTCCTGCTCGGACACCGAGAACACGCGCATGCTGTCGGCGCTCTGTTCGGGCGCACCTGCGGCGGGCTGGAGTTCGGCGGGGAGGGAGACGTTCTCGGCGGCGACGTTGAGTCCATCGAGCCATACGAGGGCGTCGTGGATCTCGTCGGGTTCGAAGCCATGGGCGCTGAGCTTGCGTTCGAGCTGGTGGAGCTCGGGGCAGGCATCGCCGCGCCAGTAGTTTTCGTAGACGAACACCAGCACTTCAAACATGAACCCCAATATAGCCCAGAAGCAGCGGGGACCGGCCTGGCCTTTACGCGATGCTGTTGCATCGCCGCGTCGCGTTCAGGCGCGCGCCTGCCTTTGGAAGAGTCCGCCGGGAAGCCGCGCGACCTCGCCCGCGAGTTCCAGTTCCAGCAGGCGGGCTTGCAGCAGCGGCGCGGGGATGCCGGTGCGCGCGATGAGCGCGTCGAGTCCCATGGGGTCGAAGCCCAGCGCCTCCAGCAAGGCGTCTTCGCCTTCGGGCTCTTCGCCGCCGATCGCCGGGCCGGGCGCGGGCATCACCAGCCGCAGGTCCTCCAGCACGTCCTGCGCGCTCTCCACCAGCTTGGCGCTTGCCCGAGCGCGGAGATCAGGCGGTTGCGGCGCGGGAAGTTGGCGGGCAGCGGTGGCGTGCCGATCGGGTATTCGCTGAGGATCATCCCGCGGCTCGCGATGTCGTGGGCCAGCTGCAGGTGCTGCCGGGGATAGACGCGGTCCAGCCCGGTGCCCACGACGGCGATGGTGGCGATCGCATCGGGGCCCGCGCCGTCCAGCGCGCCCTGGTGCGCGGCGCCATCGACGCCCAGCGCCATGCCGGAGACCACCGTGACCCCTGCTTCGGCGAAGGCGCGCGAGAAGCGCCGCGCGTTCTGCAGTCCCTGCGGCGTGGGATTGCGGCTGCCCACGACGGCGAGAGAGCGTTGCGGCATGGGCACGAGCCGGCCCATGCGGTACAGCATCAGGGGCGGGTCGTCGGTGTCGAGCAAGGCCCGGGGATAGTCGGGGTCGGCCAGCGTCAGCACCTCCCGGGCCCCGGGGTCCTGCGCGATCCACTCCAGCGTGGATTCGAGCAAGGAGTTCAGTCCGGCTGGATCCTTGCGCAGCGCCTGGATGCGGGCGCCGTCGACCACCTGGGCAAGCGCTTCGGTGGGCTGGGCCAGCACCTGCTGCGGCAAGCCGAAGGCCGCCAGCAATTTGCGGGCGGCCTGGGGACCGAGGGAGGGATTCAGCGCGAGGCGCAGCCAGGCTGCAAGCTCGTCGCGCTGCATGGGCGCAGGGTCAGCGAGGGTTGCCCACGTGGTCGCCGACGGCCACGGTGTCCGTGATTTCCAGCACCAGGGCGTACGACAGGTGCTCGAAGGTGCGGAACACCATCAGCAGGCCGTTGCGTTCGTCGGGCAACTGGATCTCGACGCGTTCGCCGGCCTGGGAGCGGTCCAGGATGCGACGGCCCGCCTTCAGGATGGCCATCACGTGCCCGTTCTCCACGCCTTCCGCGGTGCCGCGGTTGATCACCACCACCTGGCTCTGTCCCACCAGGGCCACCGCGTCGCCATAGACGGACACGATGGTCCCGTCGACGGGAACGGTCGGTGCGCGGGGAACGTAGCTGGTCAGCTGGCGCGGGGGTTCCGGCAGCAGCCGGTCGCCCACGCGCATTTCTTCCTTCACACGCGTGATGTCGATGGTGGCGGGGACCACCGTGTCTTCCATCTTGCCGCTGCTCACGCGCAGCTTCTGGATCGACTCGCTGCGCATCAGGTCGGCGCTGCCGAGGTAATGCGCTTCGTAGCCGAGGACCTGGTTGGTCAGCGGGTCCCGCAGTTCCTTGGCTTCAACACCCGGAAGGCTTCGATCACGCGGGGGTTGCGTTCGACCAATGGCGTGCCCGTGCGTCCGAGCACATAGGCGCGGTCACCCTGGGTGAGCAGCACCCGATTTTCCGGCCCGGCGACGATGCGCGGCGCGCGATCGAGTTCGCCTTCGCCGACGATGATCGCCTCGTTCAGGAACGGGTCGATCGCCTGGGGCGGCAGGGTCGGGATCGAGGTGTCGGGCAGCGAGGACAGCCGGGTGCGCGGCGACACGCGCACGCTCGTCAGCGGCGCGCCGTCGGGCACGGGGCCCATGCGCAGGCGGGCCAGGCCGTCGAGCTTTTCCAGGTAGAGCGTCTGTCCGGGATAGATGCGGTGCGGATTGCGCACCTGCTCCATGTTCATGCCCCAGAGCTCGGGCCAGCGCCAGGGCGTCTTGAGGTACAGGCCCGAAATGGCCCAGAGCGTGTCGCCCGGCTTGACGATGTACGTGTCCGGCGCGTTGGGCGCCAGTTCGGACAGCGGGATGCCGCTCACCGCCACGACTTCGGCCGTGGCGCGTTGCCCTGGCGTGATCGGGAAGTTCTGGGCCGCTGCCGGCGTGGAGGCCAGGCCCCATGCCACCAGCAGCGCAGCCAGCGCCACGGTGCTGCGGGTGGAAAGGCCGGAAACCGCCTTGGATAGAGCCATCTCTGCTTCTTCCGCTCTTGACAAGTTGCTGGCGATTCTGGGCTCAAGTCCTTGATTGGGCAATGTTTATTGGGTTTGTGGTCCTCCGGCAACGGCAAAAGTTGCGAAAATAGCGACAACGGCACCACCTCACGCCCATGTCCCTCCTCCCCATCCTCTGTTATCCCGATCCCCGCTTGCACACGGTGGCCAAGCCCGTGCAGGAAGTGGACGCACGCATCCGCACCCTGATCCGGGACATGCTGGAAACGATGTACGACGCCAACGGCATCGGCCTGGCGGCCACGCAGGTCGACGTCCACGAGCGGGTCGTCGTCATCGACGTGTCGGAAGGACGGGACCAGCCGCTGGTGCTGATCAACCCCGAGATCACCTGGGCCAGCGAGGAAGTGCAGGTGGGCGACGAAGGTTGCCTGTCGGTCCCCGGCATCTACGACGGCGTCGAACGCTCCACATCGATCCGCGTGCGCGCCCTGGATGGCGACGGCAAGGAGCGCGAAGTGGCGGCCGAAGGCCTGCTGTCGGTTTGCATCCAGCACGAGATGGACCACCTGCAGGGCAAGGTCTTCGTCGAGTACCTCTCGCCGCTCAAGCGCAACCGGATCAAGACCAAGATGCTCAAGGCCCGCCGGGATACCGAGCGGGTCTGACGGAGAAGCTTCCATGCGCATTGCTTTCGCCCTTGCCGCGGCCGCGCTGGTGCTGGCTGCCTGCGCCCATCCCTGGAACAGCGTCGACATCGCGCCGGGCACGCCCCGGGACCAGGTGATCGCCCGCGCCGGGCAGCCCGTGCGCGTGGTGCCGCTGCCTGGCGGCGGCCAGCGCCTGCAGTACACGCTGCAGCCCTGGGGTCGCTACGCCTTCATGGTGGACCTGGATGCCGCCGGCCGCGTGGTGCGGTCGCGCCAGGTGCTCACCGCGCAGGAATTCGCGCGCATCGAACCCGGCAAGTGGACCCGAGCCGACGTGGAGCGGGAGTTCGGGCCGCCGGCGCAGGTGGACGGCGTGGCCAGCTGGAACGGCCCGATCCTGATGTACCGCTGGAAGGAAATCGGCGGCGGCAGCGACATGTTCTATTACGTGTACCTCGACCCGCAGGGCGTGGTGCAGCGCGCGCACCAGGCGATGGAGTTCATCAACGCGCCAGCCGACCGCAAGTGAGCGCCGCCCACCGCGTGATCTTCGCGGGCACGCCCGAGTTCGCCCGGGTCGCGCTGCAGCGGCTGCATGCGGCCGGCTTCGACATCCCCCTCGTGCTGACGCAGCCGGACCGGCCCGCCGGCCGCGGCATGAAATTGCAGCCCTCGGCCGTCAAGCAGTTTGCGCTGGAGCACGGCATCGCCGTCTCCCAGCCACGCAGCCTGCGCCTAGAGGGCAAGTACCCCGAAGATGCGGCAGCCGCGCGCGACGCCGTCGTCGCTGCGAAGGCCGATGCGATGGTGGTGGCGGCGTACGGACTGATCCTGCCGCAGTGGGTGCTGGACACGCCCCGGCTGGGCTGCCTGAACATCCATGCTTCGCTGCTCCCCCGCTGGCGCGGCGCCGCGCCCATCCATCGCGCGATCGAGGCGGGTGACGACGAAACGGGCGTGACGATCATGCAGATGGATGCGGGCTTGGACACGGGCGACATGCTGCTGGTGGAGCGTGAGCCCATCGCCGCGGACGACACCACGGGCACGCTGCACGACAAGCTGGCGGCGCTGGGTGGGCGGATGGTCGTGGAGGCTCTGGAACTGGCCGCTTGCGGCGGGCTGCGTCCCGTGCCGCAACCCGTCGACGGCGTGACCTACGCGCACAAGATCGAAAAGGCGGAGGCGGCCATCGACTGGTCGCAGCCCGCGGACGTGCTCGCGCGGCGCGTGCGCGCCTTCGACCCCTTCCCTGGCGCGGCCGCAATCCTGGCCGGCGAAACGGTCAAGATCTGGCGTGCGGCCGCCGTGATGCAGGGCCGCGGCAGTGCAGCGCCCGGTACCGTCGTCGCGCTGGACGACCACGGCATCGGCGTCGCCTGCGGCCAGGGGCGGCTGGAGATCAAGGAACTCCAGCGTCCTGGTGGCAAGCGACTGCCGGTCGCCGATTTCCTGCGCGGCTTCGCCGTGGAGCCGGGCATGCGTTTCGACAGCTGATGTTCTTCCTGCCGTCCGTCCATCGCCACCCGCAGTTCCGCGAAGGCATCCGCTCCAGCTCCGGCATCGCTCCCGGCATCGCCGCATGGGGGCTCATGACCGGCGTGGCCATGATCAAGTCGGGGATGAGCGTCCCGGAATCCGCGGCCATGACCTTCTGGGTGTACGCAGGCAGTTCCCAGCTGGCCGCGATCCCGCTGATCGTCGCCGGAGCCCCGGCCTGGGTGGTGTGGGCGACCGCGCTGTGCGTCAACCTGCGCTTCGTGGTGTTCAGCCTGCACCTGCGCGACTACCTGATGCACCTGCCGCGCTGGCGCCGGCTCACCAACGGGTTCCTCACCGCGGACATGAGCTACGCGCTGTTCACGCAGCGCTACCCGCAGCCCGGCGCCGACGCGGCGGAGCGCGA
>JAJNBO010000410.1 GCA_021156245.1 Ramlibacter sp.
CGCATGTACCAGTTGCCGCGGTCGTCCAGGCCCAGCCACCCGTAGCAGTGCGGGACGTTGGGCCACTTGGCCATGGCTTGGCGAACGATGTCGTCCATCGCCCGATTATGGGCGTGCGGCGCTCACCGCAGGAAGGCGTCGTAACCGGTCTTCAGGATGAGCGCGCTCACCACGAAGATGAACACCACCCGCACGAACGAGGCGCCGTGCTTGAGCGCCAGGTGCGTGCCCAGCAGGCTGCCGAGGATGTTGGCGACAGCCAGCGCCAGCGCGTAGTGCCACCAGACGTGGCCCTTCCACGCAAAGAGGATGAGGGCGGCGAGATTGGTCGCGGTGTTCAGCAGCTTGGCCGCGGCCGATGCGTGCAGGAAGTCGAATCCGAGCACGCGCACGAACAGGAACACGAAGAAGCTGCCCGTGCCCGGGCCGAAGAACCCGTCGTAGAACCCGAGCAGGGCGCCGATGGCGCAGGCCGCCACGGTCTGCGCCCGCCCGTGCAGCAGCGGGGTGTGGTCCCGGCCCAGGTCCTTGCGCGCCAGGGTGTAGAGCAGCACGCCGAGCAGGACGACCGGCAGCAGCTTGCGCAGGAAATCCGGCGAGATGACGGTCACCGCCCAGGCGCCGGCGAAGCCGCCTGCGAACCCCGCCGCGGCGGCCGGCAGCAGGCTGGCCCAAGGCAGGTCCACCCGGCGGGCGAACCGGGTGGCGGCGATCGCGGTGCCCCACAGCGAGGCGCTCTTGTTGACGCCGAGGAGGGTGGCCGGATGGGTGGTGGGGAACACCGCGAAGAGGGCGGGAACGAGGATGAGGCCGCCGCCTCCCACGATCGCATCGACGCAGCCGGCCAGCGCAGAGGCCAGGGAGACGAGCAGCAACTCCATCGGCGGGATTGTCGCAGCTGCGGTCGAGCCAGCGTCGACGCGCGCCCCCAAAGAAAAAGCGCCGCATGTGCGGCGCCGGGGAGTTGGGCAGCGTTCTCTGGTGGACCGACTGCCGTTGTCTGTTGCTGTTCTGGGGGTTGTCTCCTCGAGCCCTCGTCCTCGTGCGCGGTTGGGCGCACTGCGAGTGGGCGTAATGTACGGCCCAGCTCTGCGCCGGTGCATCGGGACTTTCCCGCTCTTTCGCGCACCGCGCTGGCAGGCTGGGTCCCGCACGAGGGGGCACTTACATACGGATGACATAATCCGGGAGGCGGTGACGCGTTGGCGCACCATGCAGAGAGGCTTCTTATGATTCTCGTGAGCGGCGGAGCGGGCTTCATCGGCTCCAACTTCGTCCTGGACTGGGTCGCCGCGGACGGCGGCCCCCTCGTCAACCTCGACAAGCTCACCTATGCGGGCAACCTGGAGAACCTGCGGTCGCTGCAAGGCGATCCGCGGCACGTGTTCGTCCAGGGCGACATCGGTGACCAGCCGCTGGTGGAGGAATTGCTGTCGCGGCACCAGCCGCGAGCGGTGGTGAACTTCGCCGCGGAATCGCACGTGGACCGGTCGATCCATGCGCCGGGCACCTTCATCGAAACCAACGTGGTCGGGACGTTCCGCCTGCTGGAGGCGGTGCGGGCCTACTGGGGCGGCCTGCAGGGCGCGGCGAAGGAATCCTTCCGCTTCCTCCATGTGTCGACCGACGAGGTGTACGGCTCGCTCGCCCCCACGGACCCCGCGTTCACCGAGCAGAACCGGTACGAGCCGAACAGCCCGTATTCCGCCAGCAAGGCTGCGAGCGACCACCTGGTGCGCGCCTACCACCACACCTACGGGCTGCCGGTGCTCACCACCAATTGCTCCAATAACTACGGGCCGTACCACTTCCCCGAGAAGCTGATCCCGCTGATGATCGTCAACGCGCTGGCCGGCAAGCCGCTGCCGGTGTATGGCGACGGCCAGCAGGTGCGCGACTGGCTCTACGTCGGCGACCATTGCAGCGCGATCCGCCGCGTGCTGGAGGCCGGCCGGGTGGGCGAGGTCTACAACGTGGGCGGCTGGAATGAAAAGCCGAACATCGACATCGTGCACACCGTGTGCGCGTTGCTCGACGAACTGAAGCCGCGCGCCGACGGCGCCAGCTACCGCGAGCAGATCACCTTCGTGAAGGACCGCCCCGGGCACGACCGCCGGTACGCCATCGACGCGCGCAAGATCGAGCGCGAGCTCGGCTGGAAACCGCGGGAAACCTTCGAAACCGGCATCCGCAAGACGGTGCAGTGGTACCTCGCCCATGGCGATTGGGTGCAGCGCGTGCAAAGCGGCGCCTATCGCGACTGGATCGCGACCCAGTACGCGCACGCCGCCTGAGACGCTTCGTGAAGATCCTGCTGTTCGGCCGCAATGGCCAGGTGGGCTGGGAGCTGCAGCGCAGCCTCGCCCCCCTGGGAGAACTCGTCGCGCTGGGCTCCAGCGCGCAGGACGGCCTGGACGGTGACTTCCGCGACCCGGCGGCCGTGGCCCGCACGGTGCGCTCGGTGCGGCCGGACGCCGTGGTCATCGCCGCCGCATACACCGCGGTGGACAAGGCCGAGAGCGAGCCGGAGCTGGCCCGCACCGTCAACGCCCTGGCGCCCGCCGCCATCGCCGAAGCGGCGCGCGCCGTCGGCGCGGCGGTCGTGCACTATTCCACGGATTACGTTTTCGATGGCAGCGGCACCCGCCCGTGGCGCGAGGACGACCCGACCGGTCCGCTGTCGGTCTACGGCCGGACCAAGCTCGAAGGCGAGCAGGCCATCGCCGCGGCCCAGCCCCTGCACCTGATCCTGCGAACCAGCTGGGTGTATGGCGCCCGCGGCGGCAACTTCGCCAAGACCATGCTGCGGCTGGCGCGGGAGCGGGAGCGACTGACGGTGATCGACGACCAGTTCGGGGCTCCCACCGGCGCCGACCTCCTGGCCGACCTCACGGCCCACGCCCTGCCTGCCTTGCAGGCCGACGCAGGCAAGGCGGGCATCTACCATGTGGCGGCCGCCGGCGAAACCACCTGGAACGGCTACGCCCGCTTCGTCGTCGCGCACGCGCAGCGGCGCGGCGACATCGTCAAGGCCGGCCCCGATCAGGTCGAGGCAGTCCCGACCACGGCATTTCCGACGCCGGCGCGGCGACCGCATAATTCGCGGTTGAGCACGGCGCGCTTCCGGGCCGCCTTTGACCTGACGCTCCCGCCCTGGGAGCAGGGTGTGGCGCGCATGCTGGACGAAATTCTCTGACCCCTATGACCCGACGCAAAGGCATCATCCTCGCGGGAGGCGCCGGCACCCGGCTGCACCCCGCCACCCTGGCCGTGAGCAAGCAGCTGCTGCCGGTCTACGACAAGC
>JAJNBO010000411.1 GCA_021156245.1 Ramlibacter sp.
GCTCCGATCGAGTTGCCGATAAAGACCGTGCCGTCTGCGAGCGCCAGGATGGCGGGCGGGAAAGCTCCCTGAAGCGACGAAAGCACTGGGTTCTCCGGTATTGATGCGGGTACGCCCAGGACGCGATCGAAAGCGGACTCTCGATGTTGCTTTTGTCGGGGGGAGTGCTGGATGCGCTAGGGCGTACGGGTTTGCGGGAAAGCCGCTGATTATAGCTTGAGGGGAATGCTCCCCCTCGGGCTGGGGGCGCTCGCTGTGGCCGTGCGCGCCGTCGCTTACTTCACCGGCGTCTCGGTCCGCCGGATCAGCCCGCCGCCGCCCACGCTGCCCTCCGCGGTGCCGCCCAGGATGCGCTGCACGCAAGCCGCGCGGTCGGCCTCCGGCTGGGCCTCGCAGCGTTGCGTCGCATTGCGCTGCAGGTCGGCGGAGTCCGCCGCGCCCAGCTGGTGGCGCCGGGCTTCTTCGTAGGCGGCGCCGGCTTCCTTCAGGCAGGTGTCCCGCGCCTGGCTGGTCTGCCCCGCCAGGCAGCGCGCACGCTCCCCCTGGTAGTTGCTTTCGGCCGGCGAAGCAGGCGGCCCTGCCGCCCAGGCGGAGGCCGCCAGGACGGTGGCCGCCACCGCGGCGCCTGTGCGCAGGAGAGCGTTCACGGGCAATTTACGGCCGGACGGCGATTTCATTGCGAACGGAGCGGACACCGGAGACGTTACGGGCGATCTGTTCTGCCGTGGAGCGCTCGGTGCCGCTCTTGGCGAAGCCCGACAGCAGCACGGTGCCGTTGAGGGTCTCCACCTTGATGCTGGCGGCATCCACCTGGCGGTTGTCGACGAAGCGCGCCTTGACGCTGGTCGTGATCGCGGCGTCATCGACGTAGGCGCCGACGGTTTCCTGCCCGCGGGTCACCGCGCAGCCGGACAGGACGATCAGGGTGGCGGCCAGGGCCGAAGAAATGAAGATGCGCGAATTGTTCATGGAGCTCCAGAAAGGGATCGGATGCGGCGCCGGCTTGGATGGCGCTGCGAGGTCCCCACGGTAAGCGCCTCAGCAGATCCTGTCTGTCCGCTACCGTACGCAGCGCCGGCCGCGGCACCTATACTCGGCCACAGCAATGGCAGCAGTTCCAGACCCCCGCGACAACTGGCTGCTGTCGGCACTCGGCCCCGGCGAATGGGAACGGGTCGCCCCCCACCTGCAACCGGTGACCATGCGCCTCGGACAGGTGCTGTTCGACACCGGCGCCAAGCCCGCCCACGTTTATTTCCCCACGACGGCCATCGTTTCGCTGCTGTACGTGATGGAAAACGGCGCGTCGGCGGAGATTGCGGTCGTCGGCAACGAGGGGCTGGTCGGCGTGTCGCTCTTCATGGGCGGCGAATCGACCTCGAGCCAGGCTGTCGTGCAGGCCGCGGGCGAGGGCTTCCGCCTCGACGCCCGGCTGCTGCTGCAGGAATTCAACCGCGGCGGCCCCGTGCTCCACCTGCTGCTCCGGTACACGCAGGCGTTGATCACGCAGATGGCGCAGACGTCCGTGTGCAACCGGCACCACGCCCTGGACGAGCAGATGTGCCGGTGGCTCCTGCTGACGCTGGACCGGCTGCGCTCCAACGAGCTCGTGATGACGCAGGAACTGCTGTCCAACATCCTCGGCGTGCGCCGCGCCAGCATCAGCGACGTGGCCGGCCAGCTGCAGAAGGACGGCCTGATCCGCTACGAACGCGGCCGCATCAGCGTCCTGGATCGTCCCGCCGTGGAACAGCGAGCCTGCGAATGCTACGCAGTGGTCAAGAAGGAATACGACCGGCTGCTGCCGGACCGCACCGCCGAGTAGCGCTGCTCCTGCTGCAGGAACAGCGGCCGGAGCGCCACGAAGAAGGCGGCCGCACCCAGGGCAGCTCCTGCCATCAGGTTCCAGAACTCGCCCGTGGCAAAGGCCAGCGCGCACAACACCAGGGCCAGCCGCAGGTGCTTCTCCCACGGGCGGCTGGTGGTGTCCGGTGCATCGGATGGCGTCTGGGGACGGGCTTGCATGTTCATGGGGGGACCCTGGTTCAAGAGTCGCAGCATGCACCTGGCCGGCAGGATCGTCTGTACGACAGCGTACGGAGGCTGCGAACGAGGCATCACGGCCCCCGCAGGTGCCGCAGGAAGTACGCCACCGCGAAGCCGCGGGACTGCCGGGCCAGGTGCTCGTTGGCGACAACGGTCACGATCCCGCCACGGCCCTGGTGCGCGCTCGACTCGTAGGGCGCGCTGCCCAGCCGGCTGTCCCATGCGAAGGTCGCCTCCGGCAACAGCGTGTGGGCGACATGGCGGCGGGCCGCCTGCGGCAAGGCATCGAGGAACGGACGGCACCCCTGGCTGCCGTCGTAATCGTCCTTGCCGCCGGACAGGATGTGCACCGGCCGTCCCGTCCACTCGCGGTACGCGCCACGCAAACCGGGCCACGCGCCGGGCCCGCCCGTTGCCGAGGCATGGTGGCGCCAGCAAACGGGATAGAGGGCCAGGTGGGCTGCGAAGCGCGCCTTGCCCGCCGCATGCCCACGCGCCAGCGGCCGGGACGCCGCCAGGAGCGCGATCGCGCCGCCGGCGGAGAAACCCATGACGCCGACACGATCTGCGGCGATGCCAGGCCGGGCGGCCAGCCAGCGCAGGCTTTCGTAAACCTGGGGCAGGTGCTGGCGCGGCGAAGCCTGCGCGCCCCGGCCCTGGAAGAAATCGACCTCGAGGGTCGCCAGGCCGGCAGCGTTCAGGTCTTGGGCGTACGACTCGCTGCGGCCGTCGAATCCAGGCGTGGTGTTGACGATGAGGACCGCGGGGACCGGGGACGGCGAACCGGTGGGCACACGCAGCCTTCCCACCACCAGCGCAGCACCGGCAGCGGCGCGCGGCACGGTGAACTCGACCGCCTCGTACGGATTCACCTGCTGGGCCGACGCCTGCGAGGCAGTGGCCAGGGTGACTGCGAGCAACAGGATTCGCACCGGCGACATCCGCTGCTCCTCCCTCAATTCGGACGTTCGCGCGAAGCCGCGCTCGCGTGCAGGCAGATCGCGGCCGCCGCGCCCACGTTGAGCGACTCCTCGCCGCCCGGCTGGATGATGCGCACGAACTGGGAAGCGCGGCCCGCCAGCGTCGCGCTGACGCCCTGCCCTTCGTGGCCGAAGACCCAGGCGCAGGGATCGGGGAGCCGCGACTGGTGCAGGTAATCGCCCTGGTGCGAACTGGTCGCGAGCAGCGGCACCGAGAGCGCCGACAACGCGTCCGGCGTGACGCCTTCGACCAGGCCCAGCCCGAAGTGCGCGCCC
>JAJNBO010000412.1 GCA_021156245.1 Ramlibacter sp.
GCGCAGGATCTTCAGCCCCGACACCAGCACCTTGGCGTCATGCGGATGCGTCAGGTAGTTCGACACGATCCGCGGCGGCGCCAGCGGATCGGTCGACCGGATCTGCACGGTGCCGCGCGAGAGCGGCCGGCACTGCGTGGCCGAGGCCGAGAAGCCCGAGAACGCATGCAGCGGATCTCCCGGCTTGTCCACCGACAGCGGCATCACGTTCAGCAGCACGTCCGGGCGCCCGTCCTCCGCGTGCTCGCTGCATACCATGCCGCCCACCTGGCCCGCGCCGACGGTGAGCGGGCCCTTCTGGCGGAACAGCCAATCCGCCCCCATCGCAGCCAGCGCCAGCGGATTGCGCACCTGGTCGTTGAGCGACATGCGCTTCTTCAGCTTGACGATCACGCGCGCCTGGTAGTGGTCCTGCAGGTTCGCCCCCACTTCCGGCGCGTCGACGTGCACCGGCAAGCCTTGCTGCCGCAGCAGGTCCGCCGGCCCGATGCCGGAGAGCTGCAGCACCTGGGGCGACTGCAACGCGCCTGCCGCCAGCAGCACTTCCCCGTCCGCCCGCGCGCTGTGCAACTCGCCCTGCTCCAGCCATTCGACGCCCACCGCGCGACCCGATTCGATCAGGATGCGCGTGACGTGCACGCCCGTGCGCACCGTGAGATTGGGCCGCGCACGCGCCGGCGCCAGGAAGGCCGTCGCAGCGTCGCAGCGCCAATGGCCGCGCAGCGTCAGTTGGTAGGCGCCCAGGCCGCCGGTCTGCGCGCCGTTGAAATCGGGATTGAATCCGTGGCCGGCCTCCATGCCCGCCTCGATCCACGCCTTGCAGTAAGGGTGGTCGTTGCGCAGGTCGGAGACGCACAGCTCGCCGGAACCTCCGTGGTATTCGTTCTCACCACCCTGGTAGCGCTCGGACTTGCGGAAGTACGGCAGCACCTCGCGGTAGCTCCAGCCGTCCGCGCCGAGCCGGGCCCAGTCGTCGAAGTCCGCGTGCTGGCCGCGGATGTACAACAGCCCGTTGATGATGCTGGAGCCGCCCAGCCCCTTGCCCCGCGGCCAGACGATCGAACGGTTGCCGGTGGCCTGCTGCGGCTCCAGCGGGAACTGCCAGGAGAAGCGGGTGTCGTAGATGCTGCGGAAGTAGCCGATGGGCAGGCGCAGCCAGAAATGGCCGCCCTCGCCGCCCGCCTCCAGCAGCAGGACGCGGCAGGCCGGGTCGGCGGTCAGGCGGTTGGCCAGCACGCAGCCGGCCGACCCGGCGCCGATGATGACGTGGTCGTACCCGGCCGCCTTCTGCATCATGCCTTCACGGTCTCCAGGAAGGGCTTCGGGTCGAAGTAGTCCTGCGCCTTGACCGCGTTCTGGATGTTGGCGGTGGAGACGAAGAAATCCGTCACCTGCTGCAGCCACTTGGTGACCGTGCCGTCCTGGTAGTTCTTGCGCCACTCGGCGTTGGTGTAGTACTTGGACGCCTTGAACTGTTCCTTGAAGTCCGGCAGCGGCACGTCGGTGTACTGCGTCTTCTGCAGCATCTCGGCGGCCTCGTCGGGCTTGCTGGTGATCAGTGCATTGGCTTCGGCCCAGCCGGCGATGACCTTGCGGATGACGGCGGGATTCTTGGCGTAGTAGTCGTTGCCCGCGGCCCAGCCGCCCATGATGGCGGCCTGCGGGAAGAAGGTGGACGCATCGATCAGGCGGCGCGCGCCGGGCAATTGCTTCTTGATGACGGAGTCGAACGGCACCCACAGGGCGACCGCGGGCACCGCGCCGGAGATGAACGAGCTCACCGCTTCCGGCATCCGCTGGTTCACCACGTTCACTTCCTTCGGGTCGATGTTGTTGGTGCGCAGGGCGCGGTCCAGGAACACGTGCGCCGTGGTGCCGGTGGTGGTGGACACCTGCTTGCCCTTCAGGTCGGCCAGCGTCTTGATGCCCGAGTCCTCGCGCACCCACAGCTGCGCCGTGGCGTACTCGATGTTGTTCATCAGGAAGGCCTTGCCCTGCCCGCGGGCCGGGAAGTTGGACAGCACGGCGCCGGTGGCCAGCATGTCGAGGCTGCCGCCGATCATGGCCTGGAACAGCTCCAGGCCGGTGTTGAACTTCACCAGCTCGAGGGCCAGGCCCTGCTTGGCGAAGCTGCCGATCTGCTGGCCCACGAAGATGTGGCCGTCCACGGCGGGCGTGTGGAGGTAGCCCACCTTCACCTTCGTGCTGCCTTGCGACAGCACGGGCAGCGCGGCGGCGCCCAGGGATGCGGCGGCGGCCGCGCGAATCAGTTGCCTGCGTTGAATGGCCATGGTGAATCTCCTGTGGATGAAGGTGGGAGCGGGAGCGGGATCAATCGGACATGCGCACGGCCTGGCGGGCCTGCGCGGCGTATTCCTGCATGACGAGGTCGCGGATGTGCGCACGCAGCTCGCCGAAACGGGGATCTTCGTGCACGTTCTCGGCGCGCGGATAGCCGAAGGGCACGTCGATGATGGTGCGGATGCGCGCCGGGCGCGCGGTGACCACGACGATGCGGGACGACAGGTAGATCGCCTCCTCCACCGAGTGCGTGATCAGCATGACCGTCTTGCCTTCGGTCTTCAGCACTTCCAGCAGCAGGTCCTGCATCGCGGACCGCGTCTGCGCGTCCAGGGCGCCGAAGGGCTCGTCCATCAGCAGGAACTCGGGCTTCACCGCGTACGCCCGCGCGATCGCCAGGCGCTGCCGCATGCCGCCGGACAGGTGCTTCGGGAAATGGTTGGCGAAGTCGGACAGCCCCATCAGCTTCATGTAGCGGGCGACCATTTCCTCGCGCTGCGCGGCATCGACCTTGCTGGCGCCGAGCTTCAGGCCGAACTCGATGTTCTGGCGCACGGTGAGCCAGGGAAAGACGCCGTACTCCTGGAAGATGACGCCGCGGTCCGGGCCGGGCGCGCGCACGGGCTTCCCGTCGAGCAGCACGCGGCCCTGCGTCGGCTCGACGAAGCCGCCCACGATGTTCATCATGGTCGTCTTGCCGCAGCCGGAGGGGCCGATGATCGAGACGAACTCGCCGTTGCGGATGTCGAAGGACACGTCGTCCAGCACGCGCATCGGCCCGTGGCTGGTGGGGAAATCGACCGAGACGCGGTCGAAGGAGATGCGGACCGGCGAATTCATTGGACTACCCTCCGCGCTGCGCGCTGCGGGATTCGCCTTGGGGCTGCCCGGCGGCTCATGCGATGCGGTCCTGCCAGGCGACCATGCGGCGGGTGGCGACGCGCAGGGCGATGTCCATCAGCAGGGCGATGAAGCCGATGCAGATGATGCCGACATA
>JAJNBO010000413.1 GCA_021156245.1 Ramlibacter sp.
ACGCCGTTGGCGGACGTGCGCAAGAAGAGCGAGGGCATGAGCATCTTCATCGTGGACCTGCACGAGGCGCTGGGCAAGGGCATGACGGTGCGGCCGATCCAGAACATGGTGAACCACGAGACCAACGAGGTGTTCTTCGACAACCTCGAAATCCCGGCGGAGAACCTGATCGGGGAGGAAGGGCAGGGCTTCAAGTACATCCTGACCGGCCTGAACGCGGAGCGCACGCTGATCGCCGCGGAATGCATCGGCGACGCCTACTGGTTCGTCGACAAGGCGCGCCGCTACGCCAGCGAGCGTGTCGTCTTCAACCGGCCGATCGGGCAAAACCAGGGCGTGCAGTTCCCCATCGCCGACGCGTACATCGAAACGGAAGCCGCGAACCTGATGCGCTTCAAGGCCTGCGAGCTGTTCGACGCCGGCAAACCTTGTGGCGGCGAAGCCAACATGGCCAAGTACCTGGCGGCGAAAGCCTCCTGGGAAGCCGCGAACGTGTGCCTTCAGACGCATGGGGGTTTCGGCTTCGCCCACGAATACGACGTGGAGCGCAAGTTCCGCGAGACGCGCCTGTACCAGGTGGCGCCGATCTCCACCAACCTGATCTATTCCTACGTGGCCGAGCACCTGCTGGGGCTGCCGAGGAGCTTTTGATGCCGCGCCCCCTCGACGGCATCACGGTGGTGTCGCTGGAGCACGCGATCGCGGCGCCGTTCTGCACGCGGCAGCTCGCCGACCTCGGCGCCCGCGTCATCAAGGTGGAGCGACCGGGCAGCGGGGGTGAACCGGTCGAAGGAGAGCCTGGCGCTGGACCTCAAGCAGCCGGCCGCCCTGCAGGTGCTGAAGGACCTGCTCGCGCGGGCCGACGTGCTGGTGCAGAACCTGGCGCCCGGCGCGGCGGCCCGCATGGGGCTGTCCTTCGAGGCGTTGAGCGGGCGCCATCCGAAGCTGGTCGTGTGCGACATCTCCGGGTACGGCAACGACGGCCCTTACCGTGACAAGAAGGCGTACGACCTGCTGATCCAGAGCGAGGCCGGATTCCTCTCCGTCACCGGCACGCCGGAGGAGCCGAGCAAGTCGGGCAACTCCATCGCCGACATCGCCGCGGGCATGTACGCGTACAGCAGCGTCCTCGCCGCCTTGCTGCAGCGGCAGAAGACCGGGCGCGGGTCGCACGTCGACGTGTCCATGCTGGAGTCGCTGGGCGAGTGGATGGGCTTTCCCATGTACTACGCGTACGAGGGCGCCGCGCCGCCGCCCCGCAGCGGCGCCTCGCACGCCACGATCTACCCGTACGGTCCCTTCGCGGCAGGCGATGGCAAGACGGTGATGCTCGGGCTGCAGAACGAGCGCGAGTGGAAGTTGTTCTGCGAGAAGGTGCTGCTACAGCCGGAACTGGCGACGGATCCACGCTTCGACGCCAACGCCAAGCGCAATACGCATCGCGCGGAGCTGAAGGAGATCATCCTCGCGGCGTTCGCAGCGCTCCGTGCCGACGAAGTGATCGCCCGGCTGGAAGGGGCGCAGATCGCCAATGCGCACGTCAACAGCGTGGGGGACATGTGGTCGCACCCGCAGTTGCGCGCGCGCGAGCGCTTCCGCGAGGTGGCAACGCCCAACGGCCCGCTGGAGGCGCTGCTGCCCCCGGGCGTGAACAGCAGCTTCGACTACCGCATGGATCCCATACCGGCGGTGGGCGAGCACACGCAGGCGATCCTGCGCGAGCTGGGGCGCAGCGGCGCCGACATCGAGGCGCTGCGCGGCGCCGGCGCGATCTGAGCGCGGCCGTCCAGTCCGCCACAGCGGGCAGGCCGTCCTGCACAATCCACGCTCGCATGCAGCTGCAGGACATCCTCTACACCCAGGGCTTCGGCCCGCGCCGCCTGTGCACGGGCCTCGTGCAGAACGGACTCGTGACGGTCGCGGGCGACGCCGTCACCGACCCCGCCGAGGACTTCGAACCC
Organism: Ramlibacter sp.; assembly: GCA_021156245.1. Classification (GTDB taxonomy): domain Bacteria; phylum Pseudomonadota; class Gammaproteobacteria; order Burkholderiales; family Burkholderiaceae_C; genus Ramlibacter. The sequence continues at coordinate 1,962 of JAJNBO010000413.1, forward strand.
GAGGGCCTGCGCTTCACCGTGGAGGGCAAGCCGTGGGAGTACCACGCCAAGGCCTACCTGGTGCTGCACAAACCGGCGGGCTACGAGTGCTCGCAGAAACCCTCCGCCTGGCCGAGCATCTACACCTTGCTGCCGGCGCCGCTGCGGCAACGGCCGGTCAAGGGCGGCCAGCAGGGCGTGCAGGCGATCGGCCGGCTGGACCAGGACACCACGGGGATGCTGCTGATGAGCGATGACGGCGCCTTCATCCACCGCATGAGTTCGCCCAAGCACCACGTGCCCAAGGTGTACGAGGTGGGTACGGCGGATCCCGTGGACGCGAAGCAGGTCGCGCGGCTGCTGGAAGGCGTGGTGCTGGATGATGACCCCCGGCCGGTGCGCGCCGCCGCCTGCGAGCCGACCGGCGTGAACGCGCTGCGTCTCACGCTGACGGAGGGCAAGTACCACCAGGTCAAGCGCATGCTGGCCGCCGTGGGCAACCGCGTGGTGTCGCTGCACCGCTCCCGCATCGGGAACTTCGCACTTCCAGGCGATCTTCCGGTCGGCCAGTGGCGCTGGCTCACCCCGGAACAGCTGGCAGCGGTAGCCAATCGGGGACAATAGCGCCCGCTGGCGTCCACCTTCGGACGCCGCGGCGCGTTGTAGCGCCATCCCCCTGAACAAAGCGCAAGTGAACACCCTGTCCCTGTGCCGTGCCTGGCTTGCCGCCGGCCTGCTGCTTCCCCTGCTGGCGCTCGCGCAGCCCGCGCCGATCTTCGTGCTCAATTCGCTCGACGCCGACGTGAGCGTGATCGATCCCGTGAGCTGGCGCGAGGTGCGCCGCATCGGCACGGGCAAGGAGCCGCACCACCTGTACATGACGCCGGACGAGAAGTCGATCATCGTCGCCAACGCGCTGGCGGATTCGCTGACCTTCATCGATCCACGGACGGCACAGGTCCAGAAGATCGTGCGGGGGGTGGTGGACCCCTACCACCTGCGCTTCTCCCCCGACATGAAGTGGCTGGTGACCGCGGGCAACCGGCTGCAGCACGTGGACCTTTACCGCTGGAACGGCACGGACCTCGCGCTGGTCAAGCGCATCTCCACGGGCAAGACGCCCAGCCACATCTTCATCGACAGCGCCAGCACGGTCGCCTACGTCACGATGCAGGACAGCGACGAACTGGTCGCCGTGGACCTGGCGAAGCAGGACATCCGCTGGCGCATCAAGACCGGTCCCATGCCGGCCGACGTCTTCGTCACCGCCGACGACCGCACGGTGCTGGTCGGCCTGACGGGCAGCGACAGCGTGGAGGTGTTCGACGTCAGCGGTCCCCAACCGAAGGCGGTTCGTCGCATCCGCACCGGGGACGGCGCCCATGCGTTCCGCGCCGCGGGCGACCGCCGCCACGTGTACCTCAGCAATCGGGTGGCCAACACCATCAGCAAGATCGACCTGGCCACCCTGCAGGTGGTGGACACCTACCCGGCGCCCGGCGGCCCGGATTGCATGGAGGTCATGGGCGGCGGCCGCTACCTGCTCGTCACCTCGCGCTGGGCGAAGAAGCTGACCGTGATCGACACGGAGCTGCGGCAGGTCGTGCGGCAGGTGCGGGTCGGCAAGTCGCCGCACGGCGTCTGGACGCTGGACCACGCACCGAGGAACTGATGAAACCCGGCCCGGTGTTCCGCGCGCTCGTCCTGGCGTTGCTGGCGCCGGCGGCTTTCGCGCAGGCGGTGTGCACGCAGCCGGTGTACCTGACGCTGGACACCGGCCACATGGGCGTGGCCCCGCTGGTCGCCGAGGTCCTGAACCGGCAGCAGGTGAAGGTGACCTTCTTCGCGGCCAACGAGAAGACGCAGGAGGGCGACGGCAGCCTGGGCGCGCACTGGGCGCCGTGGTGGAAGGCGAGGGCGGCCGAGGGCCACGAGTTCGCCTCGCACACCTGGGACCACACCTACTGGCGCGCC
>JAJNBO010000414.1 GCA_021156245.1 Ramlibacter sp.
CTGCGCGGCAAGAACACCTCGGTCATCAAGCACATGCGCGCGCGCATCGAGCAGGAGCAGGCCGACTTCGACGCCAGCGGCGCCAAGATCCACGCGGTGCGTTCGGTGCACCTGAAGCTGCTGCGCGAAGTGTTCGACCTGCTCGGCACCGCCACCATGAAGGTGGAGATGCACGAGCTGACCACCGCGCTGCGCCAGCCGGGCCTGAAGCTGGGCGTGCGCAAGGCGTACGCGCACACGTTCGACCGCCTGCGCGAAGGCTTGCGCCGCGCCGAGAAGGTCAGCCAGGAAATCCAGACCATGCTGACGGGCACGTTCCGGCAGCTCAATGCCGAATACGGCTTCTCGCTGCAGGCGCCGCGCGAGCCCGACCTGGCCCGCTTCGAGCGGGACCTCGACCTGGTGGAGCGCAGCCACAACCAGTACCTGGGCGTGAGCAACGCGCTGAAGCTGGCGCAGCCCGAGTTCGCAGACCGCCTGGTGCGGGCGCTGGCCACCCGCCTGCGCGTGATCTACGAGTCGGCGCTGGGCGAAGTGGAGCTGTGGAACAAGTCCGCGGCGGCGCAGCTCGACGCGCAGCTGCGCGAACGCCGCCGCAATTTCGGCCGCCGCCTCGAGGCGATCGAGCGCATCCAGCAGGCCGCGAGCGGGCTGGACGACCGCATCGCCGAAATCGACTCGCAGGAAGCCGCCATCGACATGCTCGATGCGAAGCTGGCCGAACTGACGGCGCACCTCACCAGCATCCCCGCGATGCCGCGCGCCGAGCCCGAGCAGCAGGAACTGAAGACGGCATGAGCGTCGCGAGCTCGCCGGGCCGCCCCAAGGGCGAGTACCGGAAGGAGCGCTTGCCTGACGGTTCTCCATCCACGGCCGGCTTTGCCGGCCGAGTGGTTCGCTGGCAGCGCACGCACGGCCGCAACACCCTTCCCTGGCAGAACACGCGCGACCCGTATCGCGTGTGGCTGTCCGAAATCATGCTGCAGCAGACGCAGGTGGCGGCGGTGCTCGGTTACTACGACCGCTTCCTGGCGCGCTTTCCGGACGTCACGGCCCTCGCTGCCGCGCGCCTGGACGACGTGCTGGCGCTGTGGAGCGGCCTGGGCTACTACAGCCGCGCGCGCAACCTGCACGCTTGCGCGCGGCAGGTGGTGGAGCAGCATGGCGGCAGCTTTCCGCGCACGGCGGCCGTGCTGCAGACGCTGCCCGGCATCGGCCCCTCCACGGCCGCGGCGATCTCCTCCTTCTGCTTCGCCGAGCGCGCAGCCATCCTGGACGGCAACGTCAAGCGCGTGCTGACGCGCGTGCTGGCTTACGGCGAGGATCTTTCCGCGGGCGCGAACGAACGCGCGCTGTGGGGCCACGCGCGTGCGCTGCTGCCCGCGCGGGACCTGCAGGAGAACATGCCGCGCTACACGCAGGGGCTGATGGACCTCGGCGCCACCGTGTGCCTGCCGCGCAATCCGTCCTGCCTGATCTGCCCCGTGCAGCCGCAGTGCGCCGCCGCCAGCCAGGGAAACCCCGAGTCCTATCCCGTGAAGACCCGCAAGCTCAAACGCAGCGCGGAGTCGCTCTGGTTGCTGCACGCGCAGGGTGGCGACGGCTCGGTGTGGCTGCAGAAGCGGCCCACGCCGGGCGTGTGGGCAGGGCTGTATTGCCTGCCGGTGTTCGGCAGCCGCGATGCGCTGGAGGAGGCGCTGCCTGCGCCGTCCCGGCAGGACCTTCGCGAGGTGAATCCCTTCGTGCATGTGCTGACCCACAAGGATTTGCATTTGCATCCGGTGCAGGCGGTACTGCCGGCGGGGTGGAGTGCTGGCGAGGGGGCGTGGTTCGGTGCGGGCGATTGGCAGCGGTTGGGGTTGCCGGCGCCGGTGCGGACGTTTCTCGAGCGCGAAGCCGAACGCCGGTGATCAGCGACCGCTCAACTCGCGATGCCGCTTCAGCGTCGTCCACCGCTGCCCGAATTCCTCGGCAAGTTTCTCCACCAGGTACACCGACCGGTGCTGGCCACCCGTGCAGCCGATGCCCACCGTCACGTAGCTGCGGTGATTGCGCGCCAGCGGCTCCAGCCAGTGCTCGAGGAAGGCCGCGATGTCGCCATACATTTCGTCGACTTCCGGACTCGCCTTGAGGTAAGCGGCCACCGGCGCGTCGAGTCCCGTCAAATCCCGCAGCTCGGGCTCGTAGTGCGGATTCGGCAGCATGCGCACGTCGAAGATGTAGTCGGCATCCACGGGGATCCCGCGCTTGAAGGCGAAGGACTCGAACACCAGCGTGAGGTGCGCGTGCGGCGTGGAGAGCAGTGACTTGACGTAGTCCTGCAGCTGGGAGGCACGCAGCACGCTGCTGTCGATCACGTGCGCGTGCTCGCGCAGGTCGGCCAGCAGTTCGCGCTCGAGCTCGATCGCTTCCACGACGGCCCGGTGCTGGTCGGCGCCGGCTTCGGACAGCGATTTCGACAGCGGGTGCCGCCGGCGCGTCTCCGAGAAGCGGCGCACCAGGGTGTCCGTGGTGGCGTCCAGGAACAGGGGGCGCACCGCCACGCCGCGCTGCGCCAGCTCGCGCAGGTGCGCCGGCACCTGGGGCAGCGAGGTCGCGCTGCGCACGTCCATCGCGATCGCGACGCGGCGCTGGCCGCGGCCTTGCTCCAGATCCACGAAGGACAGCAGCAACTCGGGCGGAAGGTTGTCCACGCAGAAATAGCCTGCGTCCTCCAGCGCCCGCAAGGCCACCGACTTGCCGGAACCCGACATGCCGGTGATGAGGACGAGTTCGAGCGACACGGCTCAGCCTCCCGCCGCGGCGGCCGCGTCGCCCAGCATTTCCTTCGCGTGCGCGAGCGTGGTGCCGGACAGGCGCTCGCCGCCCAGCATCCGCGCGATTTCCGCGACGCGCTTCTCGCCGTCGACCGGCGCCACCGTGCTGGACACGCCCTTGCCCGCGCTTTGCTTGGCGACGACGAGGTGATGGTCGGCGCACGCGGCCACCTGCGGCAGGTGGGTGACGGCCAGCACCTGGCGGTCACGCCCCAGCTGCTTCATCAGCCGGCCGACCGTTTCGGCGACGGCGCCGCCGACGCCGGAGTCCACTTCGTCGAAGATCAGCGTCTGCGCTTCGCCGAGCCGGCTGGTGGTGACCGCGATCGCGAGCGCGATGCGCGACAGCTCGCCGCCCGACGCCACCTTGCCCACCGGCCGCGGCGTGCTGCCCGCGTGACCGGCGACCAGGAAGGCCACGTCTTCCAATCCGAAAGCCGTCGCAGCCTCCGACTTCTCCAGCGCCACTTCGAA
>JAJNBO010000415.1 GCA_021156245.1 Ramlibacter sp.
TAACAGAATTTCCTGAATGCCCGCAACGCCCGCCAAAAAGCCAGCCCCGAAGACGAATCGCAGAATCCAGGTCCGCAAGTCGGGCGTCCACGGCAAGGGCGTCTTCGCGCTCCAGGACATTCCGGAGGGCGAGACCCTGATCGAATACATCGGCGAGATCATCACGTGGAAGGAGGCGCAGCGCCGCCACCCCTGGAATCCGGAAGACCCCAACCATACCTTCTACTTCCACGTGGACGACGGGCGGGTGATCGACGCCGCCGTGGGGGGCAATGCCGCCCGCTGGATCAACCACAGCTGCAACCCGAACTGCGAGGCCGACGAGGAAGAGGGCCGCGTGTTCATCAAGTCGCTGCGCAACATCAAGGCGGGCGAGGAGCTGAACTACGACTACGGCCTGATCATCGACGAGCCGTACACCAGGAAGCTCAAGGCCGAATACCCCTGCTGGTGCGGCAGCAAGAACTGCCGCGGCACGCTGCTGGCGCCCAAGCGCCGGCGTTGAAGGTCATGCGCTGGCCGGCGGAGGCGATCTGGGAGGCCGTGGCGCCGCTGCTGCCCGGCTTCACGGTCGAAGTGCTGCCGCAGCTGGACTCCACCAACACGGAGCTCATGCGGCGAGCCCGCACCGGCCAGGCAGACCCCGTGCTGCTGGTGGCCGAACAGCAGACAGCGGGCCGGGGCCGCCTGGGCCGCGCCTGGCAAAGCAGCGCGGGCGACTCCCTCACCTTTTCCCTGGGCCTGCCGCTGGCGCCGGCCGACTGGTCGGGGCTGTCGCTGGCCGTCGGCGTCAGCGTCGCGGAGAGCCTGCACCCCGACATCGTTCTGAAGTGGCCCAACGACCTGTGGCTCGGCGACCGCAAGCTGGCGGGCATCCTGATCGAAACCGCCAGCTTCGGGGAGGGTGCGGCCGGAGCGCGCTACGCCGTGATCGGCGTGGGTGTGAACATCGCGCCGCGTCCGGCCACGGGGCTGTCGACGCGGCCGGCGGCCCTGCGCGAGCTGTTGCCGCAAGCCGACGCCCCTGCGGTGCTGGAGCGCGTGGCGCGGCGGCTGGTGCAGGACGTGCAGCGTTTCGGGGCTCACGGCTTCGCTGCCTTCCAGCAGCGCTTCGAGCAGCGCGACGCCTTGCGCAACCGCGCCGTGCAACTGAGCGACGGCACCACCGGCACGGCGCAGGGAGTGGACGCCGGCGGCAGCCTGCTGGTGCATACTGCCGCCGGCCCGCAGACCATCAGCAGCTCCGAGGTGAGCGTCCGTCCCGCGGCCGCCTGATCTCCTATGCTCCGCCTCATCGTCCTCGTCCTCCTGCTGGCCAATGGCGGCTTCTTCGCCTGGTCGCAAGGCTACCTGCTGCCCTGGGGCCTGGGCCCGGCGCAGCAGTCCGAGCCGCAGCGCCTGCAGCAGCAGGTGCGGCCGGAGTCGGTGCGCATTCTCCCGCCCGATGACCTGAGGCGCGTGGAAACCCTGGCTGCGCAGGGGCCGAGGCCGCCGGAGTGCCTGCAGAGCCCGGCCCTCGAGGAGGCGCAGCTCACGGCGCTGCGCACCACCCTCGAGTCCTGGCCGGCCGGCTCGTGGAGCGTCGAGCCCGTGGTGGAACCGGCCCGCTGGATCGTCTACATGGGCAAGTATGCGGACGTCGAACTGGCGGCGCGCAAGCGTGCCGAGCTGCGCCGGCTCGGCATCTCCTTCGAAGCCCTGTCCAATCCCGAGCTGGAGCCCGGCCTGTCCCTGGGCAGCTTTCCCAACGAGGCGGCCGCCAACCAGCACATGCAGACGCTGGCGGACCGCGGCGTGCGCACCGCGCGGGTGGTGCAGGAGCGGCCGGAGCAGCGCGGCCAGCGCCTGCTGCTGCCCGCGGTGGACGACAATCTCCGCCCGCGCCTGTCGGAGCTGGCGGCGCCGCTGAACACCAAGACCCTGCGGCCCTGCCGCTGACCCTTCCTGGAGACCGACATGTCGATGAAGCTGTACTTCGCCCCCGGTGCCTGTTCCTTCGTGCCGCACGCGCTGCTGGAAAGCGCGGGCGCCGAGTTCGAGCCGACCATGGTCAAGCTGCACAAGGGCGAACAGAACGAGCCCGGCTTCCGCGCAGTGAACCCGCGCGGGCAGGTCCCCGTGCTGGTGGATGGCGGCGAGACGATCACGCAGATCCTGGCGATCGTCACCTACCTGGATGCCAGGTTCCCGGACCAGCAGTTCCTGCCGCGTGACGCGCTCGCGCGCACCCGCGTGCTGGAGACGCTGGCCTGGATGAACAACACCGTGCATCCGACGTTCACGCACGTGTTCATGCCTTTCAAGTTCGCCGGCACGCCGGAGACGCAGGCCGAGCTCAAGGCCTTCAACGCCAAGGTGTACGCCGGCTTGCTGGGCGACCTGGAAACGATGGCGAAGAAGGCGGGCAGCGGCTTCCTGGGCGGCGAGCGCTTCGGTCCGCTGGACGCCTATGCGCTGGTGCTGCTGCGCTGGGGCGGCTTCGCGCAGATCGACCCGACCAGCTACCCCGCGCTGTGGGCGCACGTGCAGAAGGTCGCCCAGCTGCCCGGCGTGGCCCGCGCGATCGAGCGCGAGCGGCTGCAGCTGAACCTGTTCAAGCAGTAACGGCGTCCTCGCGAAGGGCCGGCCTACGCGGGAATGACGGCATCGTCGTCCGCCGTGGCGTCGAAGCGCACCGTCACGCGCGTGCCGGGCGGCACGTGGCCGGGACGGGCATCCTCCAGCGTGATCTCGGCGCGGTGCTGGCGCGCGATCTCCAGCACGATGGGCAGGCCCAGGCCCGAGCCGTCGACGTTGGTCCCCAGCGTCCGGTAGAACGGCTGGAACACCAGCTCGCGCTCGGCCTCGGGGATGCCGGGGCCGGTGTCCTCCACCTGCAGCACCACCACGTGGCCGAAGGGGTCCGACAGCACGCGCGCCGTCACGACGCCAGGCTGCTGTGGGGTCGAGGGCGTGTAGTTCACGGCGTTGTCCAGCAGGTTGCGGATCAACTCCTTCAGCAGCGTCGGGCTGCCCTGCAACGTCACGCCGACCGTGCCCGGATCGGCGCCGTCGTAGCCGATGTCGATGTGGCGGTCCATCGCGCGCGGCACCGTGTCGCGCACCACCTCCATCGCCAGCCCCGCCAGGTCGCAGGGCACGCGTCCCAGCGCCTTGCCGCTGCTTTCGGCCCGCGCCAGTGCCAGCAGCTGGTTCACCGTGTGGGTGGCGCGCATGCTGGAGCGGCCGATCTGCTTGAGCGACTGCTTCAGCTCCTCGGCATTGAACTGTTCGCGCTCGGCCAGGTC
>JAJNBO010000027.1 GCA_021156245.1 Ramlibacter sp.
GACTCCTGCTTCGACTTGCGGATGTCCCCGATGCTCGGGGTGAACGGGTAGAGCGCGGCCACGTAGAGCAGGCCCGCCAGGGGCACGGCGGCGATCGCCTCGGCCGGGTGGCGCCGGATCCAGGCGCCCACGCGGCGCGCACGCTCCAATGCGCGCGCCATCGTTCCCTCGTTCAGTACCTTCATGATTCGTGTGTCCGTGGCTGGTGCACGAATCTAGGTGGCCCGGCCGTGGCGCGACTGTAGGACGGCTGCGCGACGGAAGGGCGGCTTTGCTCCGAACCTGTAAAGCCGTTGCCCGAGCGACCGATGTAAAGCCGCTATTCGAACGGATCGGCGAGCCCGTGCTTCAGGGCGTAGCGCAGCATCTCGGTCGCATTGGAAAGGCCCAGCTTCTGCATGAGGTTCGCCTTGTGCGTGCTGACCGTCTTGACCGACAGGTTCAGTTTCTGGGCGATGTCGGACACCGCTTCGCCCGCCACCAGCAGCCGCAACACCTGGAATTCCCGGTCCGACAGGCTCTCGTGCGGCAGCGCGCCGCCACCGCCCGGCATGGCGCCCAGCGCGAGCTGCTCGGCCACTTCCGAGGAGATGTACGCGCCGCCGGCCGCGATCTTGCGGATCGCCTGCTCCAGTTGCGCGGGCGCGCTTTCCTTCGTCAGGTAGCCGCTGGCGCCCGACTTGATCGCCCGCACGGCGTACTGCGTCTCCTGGTGCATGCTCAGGACCAGGATGCGCAGCCTGGGCTTCTCCGCCTTCACCAGCTTGATCAGCTCCATGCCGCTGCGCCCGGGCATCGAGAGGTCCAGCACCAGCACGTCGAACTCGGTCTCGCGCACGACGCGCATCACCTCGGTGCCGTCCGCGGCTTCCCCGGCGACGGTGAAGTCGGCGGCGTCCCCGACGATGCGCTTGAGGCCTTCCCGCACGATGGCGTGGTCGTCCGCCAGGACGATGCGGATCATGCGCCGGCTCCCTGGAAGGGGAGACGGGCCTCGACGCGGGTGCCGGCGCCGGGGTTGCTCTCGATGCGCAATTCGCCGTGCATCAGCTGGGCGCGCTCGCGCAGTCCGACCAGGCCGAGCGACTGCGGCTTGCGCGGCCCGCCCGGGTGGAACCCCACGCCGTCGTCCTGCACGCTGAGCACCAGCTGGTCGCCCTGCCGGTGCACCGCGACCCGGGCCCGGTCCGCGCGCGCGTGCTTGCCCACATTGGCCAGCGACTCCTGGACGATGCGGAAGACGCCGGTTGCCATCGGTTCCTCCAGCTCCAGCGACTCGTCGATGTCCAGTTCGCACGGCACCCCGGTGCGTTGCGTGAAGCTCTGCACCACCCACTCGATCGCGGCGACCAGTCCCAGGTCGTCCAGCACCAGCGGCCGCAGGTCCGCGGCGATGCGCCGCACGGAGGCCACGGCCCCGTCCAGCAGGGCGAGCATCTGGGCGACCTTGGCCTGCGCCTGCGCGTCGGCGGCCGCGTGGTCGCGCAGCCAGATCGTGTCCATCTTCAAGGCCGTCAGCGACTGCGCAAGCTCGTCGTGCAGTTCGCGGGCGATGCGGGACTTCTCCTGTTCGCGCACGCCGGAAGATTCCGCCGCGAACGACGCCAGCTCCTGGCGCGCTCGCACGCGCTCGGTGACGTCGCGCAGGATCACGGTGTACAGCTTGCCCTCCGGCGCATTCAGCTGCGAGATCGACGCGTCGATCGGGAACTCCTCGCCGTCCTTGCGCAGCGCGTACAGGACCGTGTTGTCGCCCATCCGCCGGGACGTCGTGCCGGTGGCGCCGAAGCGGCGCACCTGCCGCCCGTGGCCCGCGCGGTACCGTTGCGGGATCAGCACGTCGAGCGGCTTGCCCTGGATCTCCTCCGCGGTCCAGCCGAACATCTTCTGCGCGGCGCGGTTGAACAGGATGACGCGCTGTTCGTCGTCGACGCTGATGATCCCGTCCATCGCGGAATCGAGCAGCCCCGCGAGGCGAGCCGCGGCGGTGCCATCAGGCGTGGAAGAAAAGGTCAATGCGCGCTCGTCCCTCTGGTGCTGGCGCAAATTACAGCACAAGCGCCCGCGCGCACTCGCGCCGCCGTCCGCGTCCTACACCTCGCCCCGGGACGTCCTGACATTCGATACGGAACTGACGGCCCAGACTCGCTTCCAACCTGATCATCAAGAACCAAGAAGTGTTGGCCATCGACCCCATCCTCACCACGCCCGCCGGCGCCACGCCGCCGGTCGCGGATGCGTCGCCGCAGCGCCTGCGCAGCCTCGCGCGGGCCGCGCAGCACGACATCCTGCGCCGGCTGACGCCGCCGCTGAGGCACGACATGGTGGTCCACCTGCAGTCGCTGGGCATGATGGCCGAAGCGCTGAGCGCGCGCATGGAGCGCGGCACGGTCGACTCCGACGACCTGCAAGGTTCGATGTCCAAGCTCAACCGCCTCTCGCGGCAGGCCGTGTCCCGCTGCCTGGAGGTCTGCACCTGGATGGAGCCTGGCGAGGACGACGGCGCCACGCTGCGCGAGGGCGTGTCGGAAGTGGTCCGCCTGCTCTCGACCAGCCTCAACTTCCGCGGATTCGACCTGCGCACGGAGCTGGGTGACGGCGACTTCGCCGTCTCTCGCAGCGCCGTGCGTTTCCTGCTGGCCGCCGCGATCCTCACGCTCGCCGATTCGGCCACGGCGCCCGGTGACATCGTGGTGCGCACGGAGCTGTCCTCGTCGTTCGGGGTTATCGCGATCGAGTACCAGGCCCAGCCCGAAGGCACCTTCACGCAGATGCACGAACAGGGAGAGGCGCCGCTCGCCTGGGCCGAGGTGCAGGCGCTGGCCGTTCAGCACGACGCCGAGTTGCTGCGCAACGGCAATGCCATCATCCTGCGCCTGCCGCGCGCCGTGGTCACGACACCTCTGAAGATGGTTCCGGTGTGAGCGCGGCGCCCGGCCCCCGCTGGGCATCCAGGAAGGCTTCCAGGCTGGCGATGGGCAACGGGCGGCAGTACAGGTAGCCCTGGTACCGTTCGCAGCCCTGGCGTGCCAGGAACGCGCGCTGCTCCTCGGTCTCCACGCCCTCGGCGATCACGTCCAGATTCAGGCTGCGGCACAGGCCGATGATCGTGCCGGCGATCGCGGCATCGTTGCTGTCCACCAGGATGTCCTTGACGAACGCGCGGTCGATCTTCAGCTCGTCGATGGGCAGCCGCTTGAGGTATGACAGCGACGAGTAGCCGATGCCGAAGTCGTCCACCGAAAGGCGCACCCCCATGTCCTTGAGGTTGCGCATCTTGGCGATCGCGGCGTCCAGGTTGTCTGCGAGAAGGCTTTCCGTGACCTCCAGCTTGAGCCGATCCGGGCGGATGCCGGCGCGGCGCACGCAGGTCACCACCTCGTCGATGAAGTCGGGATGGCGGAACTGGCGCACGCTGACGTTGACCGCGATGGTCAGGTGGCTGCGGTCCGGGCGCTTGCCCCATTCCGCGAGCTGCGCGCACGCCGCTTCGAGCACCCAATGGCCGATGGGGATGATCAGCGAGGTCTCCTCCGCCGTGGGGATGAACTCGTCCGGCCCGACGATCCCGCGGGTCGGATGCTCCCAGCGCAGCAGGGCCTCGACACCGGCCATGCGGCCGTCCATGCCCACCTGCGGCTGGTATTCGATCTTCAGCTGGTTCTCCCGCCAGCCCTGGCGCAGGTCCGCGGCCAGCGCCGCATTCGCGGTCGCCACCTCCTGCATCTCCGGGTCGAAGAAGCGCACCGCGTTGCGGCCGGCGGCCTTGGCCTGGTACATCGCGAGGTCCGCCTGCTTGAGCAGCTCGCTGACGCTGGATGGCGCCTTGCCGAACAGCGTCACGCCGATGCTGCAGGTGCTGTGGTGCAGGTAGCCGGGCAGCACGTAAGGCTCGCCGAGGCCTTCCAGGATCCGCTGGCTGACCTTCTCGGCGGCGGTGAGCGGGTCCAGCGGCTTGTCGGGCCGGTTCTCCAGCAGCACCACGAACTCGTCGCCACCGAGCCGCGCCACCAGGTCGCCCTTCGCCACGCAGTTGCGCAACCGGCGCGCCACCTGTTGCAGCAGCAGGTCGCCCTTCTGGTGGCCCAGGGTGTCGTTGAGCACCTTGAAGTTGTCGAGGTCGATGAACATCAGCGCGCCTTCGCACGCGTGCCCGCTCTCCCCCACCGCTTCGTGCAGCCGGTCGAGCAGCATCTGGCGATTGGGCAGCTGGGTCAGCGGATCGTAGAAGGCCAGGTACTGGATCTTCTCCTCGTCCCGCTTGCGCTCCGTGATGTCGCGGCCCACCGCCACCCAGTGCGTGAGGCGGCGCGCGTCGTCCCACACCGGCGACACATCCAGGTCCACCCAGTACGGCTCGCCCGCCTTGGTGTAGTTGATCAGGTCGACCCGCACGCGCTCCCATTGCTCCAGGGCGGCGCGGATGCGATCGAGCTGGGCGCGTTGCGTATCCGGCCCTTGCAGGATGCGCGGCGAACGGCCGATCACCTCGTCGCGGGTGTAGCCGGTGCGGCGCTCGAACGCTTCGTTCACGAACACGATGCGCGGACCGGGCGCCCGGAAGGGAGCAGCCTCCGTGATGATGACGATGTCGTTCAGGCGGGCGATGCTGCCTTCCAGCAGCACCAGGTGCTGCTGCGCGCGCCGCCGCGCGCTGACGTCGCGCAGGTGGAGCGCGAGGCCGGCGCCGAAGGGGAAGCCGCGCAGCTCCAGCCAGTGGCTGACTTGCGCGTCCAGTTCCTCCAGCTCGATCGCCTCGCGATGTTCCAGCGCGTGCATGAAGCGCTCCTCCAGCACGAGGCGGGCCCGCTTCTGGAAGAAGCTCCAGATCTTGCGTCCCAGGATGGCCTCGCCCGCGGCGAGCATCTGCTCGGCCTGGTCGTTCGCGTAGCTGATGCGTCCCTGGCGGTCGATGGTGACGAAGGCCTCGCCGCTGCCCAGCGCGCCGCCCATGCTGACGGTGTGCCGCATGAGCGTTCCGGGGGCATGGCCGGGTGGTGCGATCTCCTGCACCAGCCCCTCGGCACCGGAGAGGCTGCCGTCCGCGGCGCGCAGCGGCTGGCCCACGCAGCGCACCCACACGCGCCGGCCCTGCATGGAATGCAGCTGCACCTCGACGTCGAATGGGACGCCCTGCTCCCGGCACGCGCGCATGCGCGACTCGAGCTCGGCGCGGTGTTCTTCCGCGTAGTGGCCCAATGCGTTGTCGAAAGCAGGCGTGTAGCCGGGGGGGGCGCCGTGCAGGCGCGCGAGCTGCTCCGACCAGTACAGGCTGCCCTGCTGCGCGTCGAGCCGCCAGAAGCCGATGAAGGCGCTGCGCTCCACAAGCTGCAGCAGGCGGGCGGCGTGGTTGTCTGTCGTCACGGAGTCCATGTCGGGTTCCCCATCTTACGGTCGCCATGCGCGGGCCGGGAAAACCGTAGGCAGCTTCCTACATGCAAACGCGTAGCCGTCCGAGAAGTTCAGCAGTAAGCAGGCTTAGAGTGCCTTACGGCTGAAACCGAACATTACCGACTGGGCTTCCGTGCAACTCGCAGTATTCGTGGTGGAGGACAACGCGGAGATCCAAGAGAACCTCGTGGGTGCCCTGGAGGAACTGACCTGCGTGCGCGTGGTCGGCGCCAGCGCCACCGAAGACGACGCCCTGGACTGGATCGCGCGCCACGCCGACTGGGACATGCTGATCGTCGACCTGTTCCTCAAGGGCGGCAGCGGGATGCGGCTGGTGCAGCGCGTGCAGCGCGCACGGCCCGACCAGAAGATCATCGTCTTCAGCAACTACGTGAATTCCAGCGTGCGCAAGCGGTGCGCGCAGCTTGGCGTGGACGCCGTGTTCGACAAGTCCACCGAAATCGACGCACTGGTGGACTATTGCTCCCACCAGTGCACCCAGCTGGGCGCGCAGGCCGCGCTCGGCACCGCACACCCTCCCGGAGGACCCGCATGAACAAGACCGCCGAAGCCCCCAGCCCGTCGCTGGCCCTGCCCGAAACGAGCGCGCCCGCCGACGCGGCGCCTGTCCTGGGCCGTCGCTGGTCCGACAGCGCCGGCGCCTACGTTCCCACCGATCCGAACGCGGCCTGGTCCATGTCGCAGCAGTGGCCGAACCTGGTCGCCGCGCTGTCGGAGCAGGCCGTCGAAAGCAGCAACCTGCTGCTGCGGGCGTTGAACTACCTGGTGGGCGCCGGACGCCTGCGCCGCAGCGAAGCCAAGGCGCTTTCGGACGCGATGCACCAGCTGCGCGGCACGAGCCTGCGCGCGCAGCAGATCACGCGCCTGGCCAGCGGTCGGGTCCGGCAGGCGCGCGAACGCGTCGACCTGGCCGAACTGGTGCGCCACGTCCTGGAAGACCGGGCCGGCGAACTCGAGACGGCCGGCGTCGGCATCACGAGCGACCTCGAGGGCGTCGACGTGCTGCTCGACCCGCCGGTGGCGATCAGCCTGATCAACAGCATCGTCGACTGGGCCATGAGCTTCAGCAAGCAGGTGCACCTCTCCCTCGCGCAGGCAGAGTGGCCGAGGCCGGCGCAGCTGAAGGTGCGCGTGACGACCCCGCCGCCTGCGCAGCCAGCCCATCCCGGTGGCGTCGGCTGGACGGTCCGGCAGCGCGGCCGGCGCCTCAACGACGGCCTGCACTGGATGCTGCTGCGGCAGATCGCCGCGTCCTCTGCGCTGGCGGTGGTGCGCTCCCGCGAGGAAGGCGCCGCCGTGCTGACCATCGACTTCCCCAAGACCTTCGTCAGCACCGAGGGCGTGGCGTGCCTCGAGCTCACCGACAGCAACGGCAACGCGTCGGCGCCGCTGCGGGACACGTGGGTCCTGGTGGTCGCCAGGGACGAACGCATCCGCACGGAAGCGCTCGATGCATTGCGCAAGATGGGCATCCAGGCCGTGGCCGAAAAGGACATGGAACGCGCGCGCGCGGCCATCGTCGACACGCGGCCGAACGTGCTGGTCACCGGCTATGACGTGCCGGCCGACGAAGTCGCGGCCTTCCGCCGCGACGTCCTGGGAGGCGAGGAGCGGTGCCCGCTGGTCGAGATCACGCGGGAGATGCCCTCCTTCCACCTGAACGGCTTCGACCGCTTCGAAACGCCGAAGGTGGGCCGCGAGCAGTTGACGGCGGAACTGCCGCCGACGGTGCTGTTCGAGCTCGTGAAGGTGGTCTAGGAGACGCGGCCGGGGTCAGGGTCCGAGCGGTCCCGCCGCCAGCATCCGCGCCAGGGCATCGGCCGGAACGGGCGGGCTGTACAGGAAGCCCTGCGCCAGGTCGCACCCGAGCGCGCGCAGGGCGGCAGCCTGCGCCTCGGTCTCCACCCCCTCCGCCACCACCGACAGGCTCAGGCCGCGCGCGAGCGACACGCAGGTGCGCACGATGCCTTCATAGGCGGCGCCGGCGGTGATCTTGCGGACGAACGCGCGGTCGATCTTCAGCTCGTCGACCGGCAGCGTGACGATGTACGCCAGCGAGGAATAGCCCGTCCCGAAATCGTCGATGGCCACGGGAACGCCGAGCGCCCGCACCTGCGTGAGCACGTCGATCGCCCGTTCCATGTTGCCGATCAGGACGCTCTCCGTGATCTCGATGCCCAGCGCCGACGGGTCGCCCTGCAACGCAGCGAGCGCGCGTCGCAGCGCGGGCACGAAGTCGTCGTTGCGCAGCTGCGCGGCCGCGACGTTGACCGCGATGCGGGGCGCGGCCAGTCCCGCGTCGCGCCAGCCTTGCCAGTCGTCGATCGCGCGTTCCATGATCTTCTGCGCCACGGCGCCGATCAGCCCCGTCGTCTCCAGCGCGGGCACGAACTCGTTCGGGGGCACGAGGCCGCGCTGCGGGTGCATCCAGCGGACCAGCGCCTCCACGCCGACGATGCGGCCGGTGGCGAGCTCCACCTTGGGCTGGTAGTAGTTGACGAACTCCGATCGCTCCAGCGCGCGACGCAGCTGCGGCTCGAGCCGGAAGTGCATGCTGAGCACGTTGTCCACGCTGCGGTCGAAGAACGCCATCGGCTGCTCGCGCTCGATCGCGACCTGCAGCGCCGCGTCCGCCGCGTTGACGACCTCGTCGAGCGTGCGGCCATCGTCCGGGAACGACGCGAAGCCCAGGTTGACCGGACATGCGAGGGACAGCGCGTTCACCTGGTAGGGGCGCGCCAGGCTGCTGGCGATCTCCAGCGCCTCGGCGCGCGCGAACTCCTCCGGGCGTGCCTGCGGGAAGAACAGGATGAACAGGCCGCGCTTGACGCGGCCGACCAGGGTGCCGCGCTGCCCGAACACGCGCAGCCGGTCGGCCGCCTGCTGGATCAACGCGTCGGCCACTCGAAATCCGTGCGCGGAATTGATCTGGTTGATGGTCTTCAGCCGGATGAAGCAGGCCATGCCCCGGTCCGCCTTGTGCTGCTCGAACGTGGACTCGAAGTGGAACCAGTTCGACAGGCCGGTCAGCCGGTCCGTTTCGGTGGCGATGCGCAGCTGGCGCCGCAGCAGCAGGTGGCTGGACACGGCCCGCGCCAGCGTGACCAGCGCGTCGCGCTGCATCGCATCGAGCTTGCGGGCCACGTGGTCCATCACGCACAGCGTGCCGATCGCGCTGCCGTCGCGGGTGCGCAGCGGCACGCCAGCGTAGAAGCCGAGCGTCGGGCCGTTCGTGCCCCAGGGTTGTGCATCGGCCCATCCAAGCCGCGCGACGTCCGGGATCTCCAGCAAGCGCCCCGGCTCGAGGATGGCATGCGCGCAGAAGGATTTGTCGCGGCCCACCTCCGGCACCGGCAGGCCGATGCGGGACTTGTACCACTGGCGCTCGCCGTCCACGAGCGTCAGCGCCGCCATCGGCGTTCCGCACAGCGACACGGCCAGCTGCACGAACCGGTCGCAGTCTTCGTCAGGGCCGGAATCGAGGACGCCGAAGGCGTGCAGGTCCGCGATGCGCTGCGGCTCGTCGGCGGGCGGCAGGGCGGCCGTGTACAGCCAGGCGGATCGCATGCTCGTGCGCGCTTTGCCGCGTGGGCGCCCGTCCCGCTCGAACACCAGCGCCGGTTGACTGCCGGCGGATGCGCTTCGGGAATGGACGGCGGACATGGATGCTCCCGCCGTCACCGGCGCGCGGTCGGCATGCGCTCGTACGCCATCACCGCGCTGAACCTCTCCTCTTCCTCCTGTTGGCGGCGTTGCCGGGCGGCGCGCTCCTGCGCTTCCCGGGCGGCAGCGTGGATCTCGGCGATCAGCGGAGCGACGTGCCGCTGCGGCGGAGCCCACCCAAGGTCGATATCGACGCCGGGGAGGCTGCCCTCATCGACGTCCGCGGCGGGCGCCATTCCGCACCCCGCGCCGGCCGCATCCCCGCCATGGGCCCATGGTGCGATCGCGTGGCCCTCGCCGTCCACCGGAGTGGACGCTTCGGCGCCCGCCAGCTCCAGGGCCAGGCCGTGCAGGCACAGCAGGTCGCGCCCGGCCTGCAGCGTCAGTGAGCCGGCCGCCGGCATGGAGAAGAGCGCGTGCTCGATCTCCTGCGCCACGCCCGGCGTGTTCCATGCGGTGACGATGCGCTTGCTGAGCACGCCCAGACTTTCCAGCGGGACGGACGCCGTCACCTCGTCCAGCCGCGGCGCTTCCACCCCGAACAGCTGCGCATAGCGCCGGCGCACCGCGGCATCGGCGACGGCGTCCTGCGCCTGTTCGCACAGGCGCATCAGTTCGAAGAAGGCGAGCGGCGCCGGGCTCGCGCTGTCCTGCACGTAGCGCTGCAGCAGGTCCGCGGCATCCGCCGAGAGCCCGAGCGACGAGAGGAATTCCACCTGCTCGAAAACGGCGGCAAGCGTCTCCACGCGCAAGGCGGGCGTATCCGCGGACGCCGTGACGGCACTCTCCGCTACCGGCACCGCGACATGGCTTGGCGGCGACTCGGCTGACGGTGCGGGTGCCGGCGAGGATCCGGCCACGCGCTGCGGTGGCACGGACGGCGTGTCGTCGTGCGCATGGGGTTCTGCCGGGAGAACCGGCGCCTGCGCGTACCAGCGCTCGGACTCGCTGCGGCGCGTCCGCGTCCAGAGCACCCCGGCGGCCGCGAACGATGCCAGCAGGAACACGGCCAGCGCCTGCAGCGTACCGGTGGAGTCGTACCAGGGCTGGGCGGAATCCAGCCGCTGCCGCAGCGCCGCGATCTGGGCGCGCGTCTGGCCGTCGTTCTGCCGCAATTGCGCCAGCTCGCGCTCCACGTTCTGCAACAGCACCGTGGTCCGCAGCACTTCCTGCGGATCCGCGTTGATCGCCTGCCAGAGCAACGCGGCGGTCGCTCGCCGCGCGACGTCCCCCGCCGGGGCGGCGAGCTGGGCGCTCGCCCGGAGCAGCGTGCTGCCGTCCACCTCGATCGGCTCCAGCCGAAGCCGCGGCCGCGCCTGGACAGGCGCAGCCGGCAACGCCTGCCTGGGAGCGGCGCGCGCCGGCCTGACGCGCGGAGCGGCTGGGGCAGTGGGCGCGGCGGCCCCGGGCGCCGCGGTGAGCCGCAGCGGCGACGCGGCAGGAGCAGCGGCCGCGACGGCGGCCATTGCCAATGACAGCGGCGGCGCAGGGGGTGTGGCCCACGGGCGCTGCGCGGCCAGGACGGCGACGACCTGCTCCGAAGGGAGTTCGGGCAGCAGGGTGTAACTGCGGGTGATCGCGCCATGGCAGCCCGCCCGCACGGAAACCCTCACGATGGGTTCGTCGATCAAGGCGTCCGTCTCGATGCGCACCCGCTTCTGCAACGGATCGCTGCCGAGGATGGTCGCCCGGACACGGTGGGGCGGCAACCTCGCATCGCCGAAGAACACGTCGGCCTGCACGCACTCGTCGCGCACGTCCGCGGAGGCGAACCGCGCCGGCACCGTCATTTCGAGCGGGCGTCCGATCCAGGCGCTTGCGGAAGGGGTTCCGAGCGACTGGGCGTACGCCCCGCCGCACGCTCCCAACAGCAGGAGTAGCAGGATGTGGCGGGACGTAAGCAACTTTTTCATGGCGCTTACAGACTGTAGGAAGCTCTGCAAGGCCGAAGGGGTAGGAATCGCTGCGCTTCCCTTGTAGGAATCCGACTACGATTTTCTGTGGAGCTCGATGCGGTGCTGCCAGACGCTGGAGGCGAAGCGGTCAAGGCCGACACCTGCTGCTGGGCAGCGAACCCAGCATGTCCTGACCCATGGCAACATCCCGGTGCTGGTCCTGCGCTGACCGGCTTTCCGCAACCAGAAGAAAGAGCCCCCCATGAAGATCGTCTTGGCCGCCGATGGCAGCAGCTACACCAAGAAGGCCCTCGCCTATCTCGTCACGCATGAGGAATTCGCCGGCGCCGACGCCGAGATCGTCGTCGTCAACGTGCAGCCGGCGGTGCCACCCCGCGTCCGGAGCATGGTCGGCGCGGGGGCGGTGAACGACTACCACCGCGAGGAATCCGAGAAGGTCCTCAAGCCGATCGAGAAGTTCCTCGCGCGCCACGACCTGCGCTACACCTCGCGATCCGCCGTGGGCTCGCCCGGCACCGAGATCGTGAAGGTGGCGAACAAGGAGAAGGCGCACCTGATCGTCATGGGCACGCACGGCCACGGCATCCTGGGCCGCGCCCTGCTCGGCAGCGTGGCGCAGAACGTCCTGACCACCTGCGACATCCCGGTGCTGCTGGTGAAGTAACGGCCACGCCATGAAGCGCGATCCCGCGTCCACCCGGCTGCCCGCGCTGGCGCCGCAGCCGATCAGCCAGGACGTGCTGCGCGAGAAGTACCTCAAGCCCGGGGAAGCGAACGAGGCCGACCTGCTGCGCCGCGTCGCGCGTGCTTTCGCTTCCGTCGAAGCGGAGCCGGTGCGCGCCGAGTGGGAGCGGACGTTCTTCGACAACCTGCAGGCAGGCGCCATCGGGGCCGGCCGCATCATGAGCGCCGCCGGCACCGACCTGCAGGCGACGCTGATCAACTGCTTCGTGCAGCCGGTGGGCGACGCCATCCAGGGCCGCGACGAC
>JAJNBO010000416.1 GCA_021156245.1 Ramlibacter sp.
GGCGCCTACGTCAAGCGGGTGCGGGAGTCGGTCGCCGAAGACCTGACCAAGAACGGCCTGGAGCTCGAGTCCGCCTCGCTGACGCAACTCGACCAGACCAGCATGGAGTTCTTCAACCCCAGCAACGCCTTCGACGCCGAAGGCTTGACGCGCCTGACCGAGCAGATCGAGCACCGCAAGAAGCAGCGCAACGACGTCGAGCAGGACACGCTGGTCGCCATCCGCAACAAGAACCTGGAAGCGGAAAAGCTGTCCCTGGAGATCGATCGCGAGAGCGAGTACGCGCGGCTGACGCAGCAGCGCGAGGTTGAAGTGGCCCGGGCGCGACAGCGTGCCGAGCTCGCCACCGAGCGCGCGGAACGCGAGCAGGACGCCGAGACCGTGCAGATCTCTGCCCGCCAGGCGATCGAGGCGGCGCGCATCCGCAGCGAGCAGTCGCTGGAGGAGGAGCGCATCGCCAAGGAAAAGGCGTTGCAGGCCGCCGAGATCCTGCGCCGGCAGGCGATGGACCTGGCCGAGCAGCAGCGCGCGATCGCGGTGGCGCGCGAGAGCAAGCACCAGAGCGAAGCGCAGGCGGCGGCGGACCTGGCCCGCGCCGCGGCCGTCGCTGCCGAGGAAAAGGTCTTCACCACCCGCGAAGTGGAGGTGGCGGAGCGCCGCAAGGCCATCGAGCTGATCACGGCGGCGCAAACCGCCGAACGCGAGGCGCTGCGCATCACCAGCGCGGCCGAAGCCGAGAAGCGGGCGAGCGCGGACCGCGGCGAAGCCACCCGCATCCAGGCCGAGGCAGAAGCGGGTGCGGAGAAGATCCGCGCACTGGCGATCCGCGTGCGATCGGAGGTCGAGGCCGACGGCGTGCGCATGATGAACGAAGCACAGAACATTCTCTCGCCGGAAGCGCGCGCCTCCGCGCTGCGCCTGCGCGTGGTGGACAAGGCCGAGGGCATCATCCGCGAATCCGTCAAGCCGATGGAGCGCATCGAAGGCATCAAGATCCTGCAGGTCGACGGCCTCATGGGCGGCGGTGGCGGCGGCGGTCTCGGACAACTCGGCACGCAAGGCAACAACTTTTCCGACGGGCTGGTGAACTCGGCGCTGCGCTTCCGCGCCCAGGCCCCGATGGTCGACCAGTTGCTGCGCGAGATCGGCATCGAAGGCGGCGGCATCCACCAAATGGTGAACGGCGCGACCGGCACCACGGCCGTTCCGAACGGCGCCGCGGCCGTGCCCCCCATCACTGCGATTCCGGTGGCGGATCCTCCGTCCAAGAAGGCCTGACATGGTGCGTGTGTACGTCTCCAGCGTGTTCGACGCCGGCGCCGACGCGGTGTGGCAGCGCATCCGTGACTTCAACGGCCTGCCCCAGTGGCACCCGGGCATCGCGGACAGCCGCATCGAGAACGGCGATGCGCCCGACAAGGTAGGCTGCATCCGCAACTTCCACACGCGCGACGGCGGCCGTATCCGCGAGAAGCTGCTGGCCCTGTCCGACTTCGACTACAGCTGCACCTATTCCATCCTGGAAAGCCCGATGGGCGTGGAGAACTACACGGCGACGCTCAAGCTCACGCCGGTCACCGACGGCGGCCGCACCTTCGCGGAGTGGAGCGCCGAGTTCGATTGCGACGAACGCCGCGAGCGCGAGCTCTCCGACCTGATCGGCGGCCAGGTGTTCCAGGGAGGCTTCGACGCGCTGAAGAAGCACTTCCGCGGCGCGCGCTAGCGATACGCCATGCTGCAGAAGGTCGTCCGCTCCACGGTGATCGACGCGCCGATCGAGCGCGTCTGGGAAGTGCTGCGTGACTTCAACAGCCACGACCAGTGGCACGACGTGGTCGCCGCCAGCCGCATCGAGAACGGCGAAGCGTCCTCGCAAGTCGGCTGCGTGCGCAACTTCACGCTGAAGGACGGCAACCACATCCGCGAGCAGCTGCTGACGCTGTCGGACACCGAATACAAGTCGACCTATTGCATCGTCGAAGCCACCGTGCCGCTGCAGCGCTACGTGGCCACGGTGACGCTGAAGCCGGTGACGGATGGCGACCGGACGTTCTGGCATTGGGAATCCACGTTCGCCACCCCGCCGGGCATGGAACGCGAATTGCGCGACATGGTGGCGCAAGGGGTGTACGAGGCGGGGTTCGAGAACTTGCGCCGGCATCTGGATGCCGGGGTGGCTGCGCGAACCCGGCCCACGGAGCACACGACGCAACCGGTAGGCCGGGTTCGCGAAGCGACCCCGGCGATCCCCTCGCGCGAGGTGCGGCTCACCCGCTACGGCGGCGCGGAGGAGCTCGAAACCGTCGACGCGACCGCGCCTGCTCCGCAACCCGGCGAGGTGCGCATCCGCCAGCGCGCCATCGGCGTCAACTACTTCGACATCTACCTGCGCCGCGGCTGGATCCCCGGCCTGCTGCCGCTGCCCGGCGTGCTCGGCATGGAAGCTGCGGGCACCGTCATCGACGTCGGCGAAGGCACGGGCGGCTTGCTGCCCGGCGACCGTGTCGCCTATCTCTGTCCCGAACCCGGTGCGTACCGCAGCGTGCGCACCCTGCCGGCGCGCCACGTGCTGCGGCTGCCACAGGGCGTGGATGAAGAGACCGCCGCCGCACTGCTGCTGAAAGGCCTGACCGCGGACTACCTGTTGCGCGACCTGGGCCACGTCGACAAGGGCACGCGCCTGCTCGTGCACGCCGCTGCCGGCGGCGTGGGCTCGCTGGTGTGCGCCTGGGCCAGGCACCTGGGGGCAACGGTCGTGGGCACGGTGTCGAGCGAGGCCAAGGCGCGCATCGCGCGCGACAGGGGCTGCGACCACGTGATCGTCGCGCGCGACTATCGCTTTGCCGACGCCGTGCGCGCCCATTGCGGCGGCGCCGACGTGATCGTCGACGGCCTCGGGGTCGCCGCGGTGGACGAGAACCTGGCCGCGGCCGATCGCCGCTGCCACTGGATCAGCCTCGGGCAGGCCAGCGGCCCGTTGCCGCCGCTGGATGCGGACCGGCTCGTGATGAAGTCGATGACGTTCTCGCGTCCGGTGGTGTTCGACTTCGTCGCGACGCCGGCTGAACTGCAGGAACGCGCGGGGCGCGTGTGGGCCGCGCTGGCCGCCGGCGTGCTGCCGCGGCCGGCCCCGGAGTTGTTCGCCCTGGCCGCCGCGGGGCAGGCGCACCAGCGGCTGGAATCGCGCGAGAGCACCGGCGCCCTCGTGCTGGTCGCATGAACGAAAGGCAGGAGGACCGGATGATCCACGGCATG
>JAJNBO010000417.1 GCA_021156245.1 Ramlibacter sp.
TTGCTCACGGCGAACAGGTCCGCCTCGAACTTGGGCAATTGCCCCGTGCCGCGCAACGTCGCCTCGTTCACGATGTATGGCGTGTAGCACTCGGTGTAGCCATGCTCCTGCGTCTGCACGTCCAGCATGAACTGGGCGAGCGCGCGGTGCAGGCGGGCGATCTGGCCCTTCATCACGGTGAAGCGCGCGCCACTGAGCTTCACGCCGGTGCCGAAATCCAGCCCCAGCGGCTCGCCGATGTCCACGTGGTCCTTCACCTGGAAGTCGAACTTCGCCGGCGTGCCCCACTTGCGCACTTCGACGTTGCTGTGTTCGTCCTGGCCGACCGGCACGCTCTCGTGCGGCAGGTTGGGCACGGCCAGCAGCAGCGCCTGCATTTCCGGCTGGATCTGCTCCAGCCGCGCAGCGGACTGCTCGAGCTCCACCTTGGCCTGCGCGACTTCGGCCATCACGGCGTCGGCCGATTCGCCCTTGGACTTGAGCTGGCCAATCTGCTTGGACAACTGGTTGCGGCGGGCCTGCAGCTCTTCCGTGCGCGTCTGGATGGTCTTGCGCTCGGCCTCCAGCCTTTGGAAGGCCGCGACGTCCAGGAAGCCCTGCGGCGATTTGCGGGCCTCCAGCCGTGACACCACGGACGGGAGGTCTTTTCGTAACAGGTTGACGTCGAGCATCGGGTGATTTTATTCCGCGGGCTGCGTACGATAGCCGGCCCCGATGCAAGGAGGTCTCCATGGCGATGCAACTCGACTGCTACCTGAGCTTCAACGGCAACTGCGAAGAGGCGCTGAACTTCTATGCCCAGTGCCTGGGTGGCAAGGCGAACCTGATGCGCTTCGACAGCGCGCCCAAGGACAGCGGCATGGACGTGCCGCCCGGCTGGGAGAACAAGGTGCTGCACGGCACCGTCGACGCCCAGGGCGCGCAGATCATGGGCAGCGACGTGCCGCCCAACATGGGCGGCGGCGGCCAGTTCAACGGCTTTTCGGTCTCGGTGTGGGTGAAGGACGGCGTGGACCAGGCCCGCAAGGTGTTCGACGCGCTTTCCGCGGGCGGCAGGGTGACGATGCCGTTCGCGCCGCCGTTCTGGGGCGGGCACTTCGGCATGCTCACCGACAAGTTCGGCGTGCCGTGGATGGTCAGCTGCGAGTGATCAGGCCAGCGTGGCCGGATCGACGTTCGCGCCGCAGATGATCAGCGCCACCACTTCATCCGACGCCGGCACGTAAGCGCCCGTCTGCAAGGCCGCCAGCGGCAACGCAGCGGCCGGCTCCACCGCCAGCTTGAACTCTTTCCAGAGGGTGAGCTGCGCGGCGCGGATCGCGGCGTCGGGCAGCAGCAGCGCGTCGGCCACGTGGCGCTGGGAGATGTCCCACGCCAGCGAGCCGATGCGACGCGCGCCCAGTGAATCCGCGGCGATCCCGCTCACGGCCACGTCGACCGGTTCGCCTGCTGCACGCGCGCGGAACAAGGTGGGCGCCAGCTCCGGCTCCAGCGCGATCACGCGACTGCGCCCTTCGAACCAGCCGGCAACGCCAGCAATCAGTCCGCCGCCGCCCACGCTGACCAGCACGCTGTCCGGCGGCTCGCCGCCCTGCTCCTCGATCTCCATGGCAAGGGTGCCGGCGCCGGCCACCACTTCGGGCTGGTCGTAGGCGTGCGTGAGCAGCGCGCCGGTCTCGGCCTGGCGCGTGAGGCACGCATCCAGCGCGTCGGCATAGGCAGCCCCGGTCACCACCACGTGCGCCCCGAGTTCGCGCAGCTTGGCCTGCTTGGCCGGGCTGCTGACGGTGGGCACGAAGACTTCGCAGCGCACGCCCAGCGCACGCGCGGCGGCGGCAGTGGCGATGCCCGCGTTGCCGCCCGATGCGACGATCACGCCGCTGTCCGGGATCGGGTTGGCGAGCAGGCGGTTGTACATTCCGCGCGCCTTGAAGCTGCCGCCCACCTGCAGGTGTTCGAGCTTCAGCCACACTTCGGCACACGCGACTCCGAGTTCCGAAGCCGGAAGCTTCCAGAGGGGCGTGCGGCGGACGAAGCCGCGGCCGTCGGTGGCGAAGCGCTTGGCGGCGGCGCGGATGTCGGAGGGGGTCATGCTGGGGGGAGAGGAGGAAGCCCTGGGTTCCCGCCTCCGCGGGAATGACGGGGGAAGGGGCGGGAATGACAGAGGAGGGGCGGGAATGACGATTAGAGCTTCAAGCCCTTCGGCAGCGGGAACTTCACGGTCTCCTGGATGCCGTCCATCTTGCGCACGGCCACGGCGCCCAGCGCCTTGATGCGGTCGACCACTTCCTGCACCAGCACCTCCGGCGCGGACGCGCCCGCCGTGAGACCTACGCGGGACTTGCCCAGCAGCCATTCGGCCTTCAGTTCCGCGGGGCTGTCCACCATGTAGCTGTCCACACCGAGCTTGCGCGCCAGTTCCGCGAGCCGGTTGCTGTTGGAGCTGGTGGGGCTGCCCACCACGATGACGACATCGACGTCGCGCGACATGATCTTCACCGCGTCCTGCCGGTTCTGCGTGGCGTAGCAGATGTCCTGCTGCTTGGGCTGCCGGATGGTCGGGAAGCGGCGCCTGACGGCGTCCATGATCTCCGCGGCATCGTCCACCGACAGCGTCGTCTGCGTCACCACCGCCAGCCGCTCCATCTGCGCGGGCTGCACGCGCGCCACGTCCGCGACGTCCTCCACCAGGTGGATGCCGTGGTCCACCTGGCCCATCGTGCCTTCCACTTCGGGATGGCCCTTGTGGCCGATCATGATGAATTCGTAGCCTTCCTTCGCCAGCTTGGCCACCTCGATGTGCACCTTGGAGACCAGCGGGCAGGTCGCGTCGAACACGTGGAAGCCGCGCTGCTGCGCCTCGGCCTGCACGGCCTTGCTCACGCCGTGTGCCGAGAACACCAGCGTCGCGCCCGGCGGCACGTCCGCCAGGTCCTCGATGAAGATGGCGCCCTTGGCCTTGAGGTCGTTGACCACGAAGGTGTTGTGCACGATCTCGTGGCGCACGTAGATGGGTGCGCCGAACTTCTCCAGCGCCCGCTCCACGATGTCGATCGCACGGTCGACGCCGGCGCAAAAGCCGCGCGGCTCGGCCAGCAGGATTTCCTGGGGGGCGGGCATCAAAGCACTCCGATCACCTGCACCTCGAAGGTGACGGGCTGGCCCGCGAGCGGGTGGTTGAAGTCGAACAGCACGGCGTCGGGCTTGCCGTCGCCATCCTTGTCCTCGCCGACCTGCCG
>JAJNBO010000418.1 GCA_021156245.1 Ramlibacter sp.
CACGACCGACGCGGTGCTGGCGCAGCCGGGGCGACCGGTGGTCATCGAGCGCTGGGGCGGCCCGCCCGTGGAAGGCCGGGTGCGCCGCGTGGAGCCGGCGGCCTTCACCAAGGTGTCGGCGCTGGGCATCGAGGAACAACGTGTCAACGTGCTGATCGACGTCACTTCCCCGCCGCAGGCCTGGCGCGCGATGGGCGACGGCTTCCGGGTGACGGCGCGGATCATCACCGCGAGCGCAGACGGGGCCACGCTCGTTCCCGTCGGTGCGATCTTTCCACACGGTGAAGGCATGGCCGTCTACAAGCTGGACGGACGGCGCGCGCGGCTGGTGCCGGTAAAGGTCGTGGCACGCAACGCCATTGAAGCTTCGGTGCAGGACAGCCTGGCGGCCGGCGACAAGGTCGTCATCTATCCCCCGGCCGCACTGGCCGACGGAAAACGGGTGAAAGTCAGGACCCCCTGAGGGTGTCGTTCAGGCCTTCGGCTCGTCCATCCGCACCAGGAGCACCGGCACCGGGCTGATGCGTGCCACGCCCTCGGCCGCACTGCCCAGCGTCAGCCGCGTGAAGCCGCGCCGGCCGTGCGTGCCCATGACGATCGCGTCGCAGGCATGCTGCGCGGCCTGCTCGACAATGACATCGGCCACGCGCTTGCCGGTAACCTCGCGCAGCAGGGTTTCGCAGTGCACGGAGGCTGCCTCCGCCTCGTGCTTGGCTTTGGCCAGCACATCGAGCCCATATTGGCGCAGGCGCTTGAGCATTTCTTCGTAACCTGCGGCTGAAGTCATCTCGGACAGGGTGGTGTAGTCGTCCACCACATGCAGGAAAAGCAGCCGGGTGCTCTGGCCGGACGCCAGTTTCACGGCTTCGCGAAGGCCGCGCTCCGAAGTGGCGCTGCCGTCGACGGGGACAAGAATTCTCTGATACATGACGCCTCCTGTTGACCGCTATGGCCATTGTGATCGATTCCGCTTGAGAAATCTCAACGCACACGGAGCCGGTGCGTCCAATATCGGTGCATGAACTCGACGGGATACTCATCATGGCCTTACCAGTGCGCGAGAACCACGAGTTGCGCTTCCTGGCGCTTGACGACGGCAGCGAGGGTTATGCGTTTCCGTGCGATCCCGCGGGCGGTGTCGAACTCGATGGCCTCACCGAACGAGAACGCATCGACTATCTGTATGCGAGGGCGGTCGTGGGCCGCAAGGTCGCGCCACCGTCGGTAATACCGAAGCCGCCCCACCCACGCCGCTGAACCGAAGCTTGCGGCGGGTCAACCGCGAAAGGCGCCCGCGTCGCTAAATTGAATTGTGTACAGCAACTTGCCCTACCAGCGGGGGCCCGCGAAGCTCTTCGCGGCCCTGATTGGCATACTTTTAACTTCGGGCTGCGCGACATACATCCCCGCCGCGCCCGCGGATGTCGGCGTCGAGATTCCGCCCGGCTGGTCGCAGCCCGCCATCGGCGGCTCGCAGCCGCTCGCGCTGTGGTGGCGGGGTTTCGGCGATCCACTGCTGGTGGAACTGGTCGACACCGCCCAGCGCGCCAACACCGATCTGGGGATCGCGCAGGCCAACCTGCGTGAAGCACGCGCTCTGCGCGATGCGGCGGCCGCCGGCCTGTGGCCGAATCTCGCCGTGTCCGCCTCGGCGCGGCGCAGCGGCGGCGGCGGCGCGTCGACCGGCAGCCTCTTCGACGCCGGCTTCGACGCGGCCTGGGAGCCGGACATCTTCGGCGCTTCACGCCACGGCGTGGGCGTCACCGAAGCCACCGCCCAGGCGCGTGCCCTGACTCTCGCGGGAGCCGAGGTGTCGGTGGCAGCCGAAGTCGCGACGAGCTACCTGCAGCTGCGCGGCTCGCAGGTCCGCGCCGCCATTGCTCGCGACAACCTTGCCGCACAAGAGCAGACCCTGCAGATCGCCCTGTGGCGCGAGCAGGCGGGGCTCGGCTCTTCCCTCGAAACCTCGCAGGCGCGCAGCGCTGTGGAACAGACACGCGCGCAGCTGCCCGTCTTGCGCGCGAGCATCGCGCAGACCGGCCACGCGCTGGCCGTCCTCACCGGCCAGCCGCCCGCCGCGCTCGATGCACGGCTGGCGCCGGTCGTCGCGCTCCCGCAGGCGCCCCAGGAGCTGACGCTGGCCATCCCCGCCATCACATTGCGCCAGCGGCCCGATGTCCTCGCCGCCGAATGGCAGCTGCGCGCGGCGGGCGAGCGTGTGGGCCAAGCCGAAGCGCAGCGAATGCCGGGCGTACAGCTGCGCGCATCGCTGGCCTGGAGCGCGGCGACGCTAGGATCGTTGGGCAGCATCGATGCCGCCCGTTCGCTGGTGGCGAGTATTGGGCAGACGCTGTTCGACCGCGGGCGGCTGAACGCGCAGCTAGCGGCGCAGGAGGCGGCGTTCGACGCCGCGCAGCAGTCGTACCGCGCGCGGGTGCTCACGGCCTTGCAGGACGTCGAGGACGCGCTCTACGCGCTCGCGGCGTCGCGCGATCGCGTGGCGGCGCTCGATGCGGCACTGCTATCCACGCGCGATGCAGTCCTGCTCGCGAACAACCGTTACACGAGCGGCCTGATCGATTTCCAGACCGTGCTGGACACCCAGCGCACGCTGCTCAACGTGCAGGACAACCTGGCCTCGGCGCGCACCGAGCTCGCCACCAACCACGTGCGCCTGTACAAGGCACTCGGCGGCGGCTGGAGCCCCGCCGCCACGAACCCGGGGAACCATCGTGAGTAACGCTTCCACACTGATGGCCTCGCTGCTCGGCAGCGACGGCGAACGCCCGTGGTGGCGCCGGCCCGCCACGTGGGGCATGGTACTGCTATTGGCGGCGATCGCCGCCGGGCTCTGGTTCTGGCAGAACAAGCGCACTGCCGACGCCAAGCCGCGCTATGTGACCGAACAGGTCACCCGCGGGCGGCTCGTCGTCACCGTCACAGCCAACGGCACCCTGCAGCCCACCAACAAGGCCGACATCGGCAGCGAGCTGTCCGGCACCGTGGCGCGCGTGCTCGTGGACGTGAACGACCGCGTGAAGAAGGGCCAGGTGCTGGCCGAGCTGGACACCAGTCGCCTCAACGACCAGGTCACGCGTTCGCGGGCCGCGCTGGACGTCGGGCAGGCCCGCGTGCGGCAGGCGCAGGCCACGGTGCAGGAGGCGACCGGAAACCTGCAGCGCCTTGAGGAAGTCGCGCGGCTGAGCGGCGGCCGCGTGCCTTCGCAGGCGGAACTCGCCGAAGGCGGCGCTAGCACGCGCGCAGGCGGAAGCGGCGAGCGCGCAAGCGGGCGTGGCCGACGCGAAGGCCGCGCTTAGCGCGGATGAGACCAGCCTGCGCAAGGCATCGATCCGCTCGCCGATCAACGGCGTCGTGCTGTCCCGATCTGTAGACCCGGGCAATGCCGTCGCGGCGTCGCTGCAGGCGGTGACGCTGTTCACGCTGGCCGAGGACCTGGCGCAGATGAAGCTCGCCGTGAACGTCGACGAGGCCGACGTCGGCCAGGTGCGGGACGGCCAGAAGGCGACCTTTACCGTCAGCGCCTACCCGAGCCGCAGCTATCCCGCCACGGTCACGCGCGTGAGCTACGGCTCCACGACCAAGGACAACGTCGTCACCTACATCGCGGAGCTGAGCGTGGACAACGCGGACCTCACTTTGCGCCCCGGCATGACCGCCAGCGCCCTGGTGGTCGCGGCCGAGCGGGTGGACGTGATGCAGGTGCCGAACGCCGCGCTTCGGTTCACCCCGCCGGCCGCCGCCGCGAACACCAGCATCGTCGCCAGCCTGATGCCGCGCATGCCCGGCCAGCGCACGCGCCGCGCCGGCACGCAGGCCGGGGCCGAGCGCACGGTGTGGGTGCTGCAGGACGGCACGCCACAGGCCGTGCTGGTGCGCACCGGCGCCACCGATGGCCGGATGACCGAAGTCAGCAGCGACAAGCTCCAGCCCGGCGTGGCAGTGATCACGGAGCAGACGACGGGAAGCGCCAAGTGAATGGCGGTACCGCTGCCGCGGATGCTCCCCTGATCCGCCTGCGCGGCATCAGCAAGGTGTATGGCGAGGGCCAGGCAGCCGTGTATGCGCTTCGCGACGTGAGCCTGGACATCGAGGCAGGCGAGTTCGTCGCCATCATGGGGCCCAGCGGATCGGGCAAATCCACCGCGATGAACATGATCGGCTGCCTGGACACGCCCACGAGCGGCGAATACCTGTTTCAGGGCACCGCGGTGCACAAGCTCTCGCGCGACCAGCGCGCGCGGCTGCGCCGCCGCCACCTCGGCTTCGTCTTCCAGGGCTTCAATCTGCTGCCGCGCACCAGCGCGCAGGAGAATGTGGAACTGCCCCTGCTTTACCGCGGTGAGAACGCGAAGGCCCGGCGCGGCGCCGCGCTGGAGGCCCTCGCTTCGGTCGGGCTCGCCGGCTGGGAACACCACACCCCCGGCGAGCTCTCCGGCGGCCAGCAGCAGCGCGTGGCCATCGCGCGCGCGCTCGTCACCAGGCCCACCGTGCTGCTGGCCGACGAGCCCACCGGCAACCTCGACACCCAACGCAGCCGCGAGATCATGGAACTGCTGCGTGCGCTGAACGTCGATCGCGGCATCACGATCGTGATGGTCACGCATGAGAGCGACATGGCGGCCTACGCTCGCCGCATCATCCGCTTCGTGGACGGCCGCGTCGAGAGCGACGTCCGCACGACGGGGCAGCCGGAGCACGCTGCCCCGGCGGAGGCTTCCTGATGTGGTGGACCACGCTCATGCTGGCCATGCGGGAGATTCGCCGCAATCTGCTGCGGTCCTTCCTCACCATCCTCGGCATCGTCATCGGCGTTGGCGCTGTGATCACCATGGTGACGCTCGGCAACGGCGCGACGCAGGCCGTGTCCAACCAGATCTCCAGCCTGGGCAGCAACCTGCTGATGATCCGCCCCGGCCAGCGGCTCGGACCTGGCGCCGGCGGCGCCGGCGCGCCTGCATTCAAGGAGGCGGACGCCGAGGCGATCGAGGCGCAGATCGGCGGGATTCGCGCGGTGGCCCCCGCGGCGAACAGCCGCGTCACGGTAATTTTCGGCGCGCGCAACTGGGCCACGTCCATCACCGGCAGCACCAACGCCTACTTCGAGACCAACAACTGGCAGATCCAGGACGGCAGGACGTTCACCGACGCTGAGGAGCGCGGGGGCGCAGCGGTCTGCCTGATCGGGGCGACAGTGAGGCGCGAGCTGTTCGGCGGCCAGGACCCGCTGGGCGCTTACCTGCGCGTCAAGCAGTTCTCCTGCCAGATCATCGGGCTGCTCGCATCCAAGGGCCAGGCCGCGATGGGCCAGGACCAGGACGACACCGTGATCCTGCCTTTGCACGCGGTGCAGCGCCGCCTCACCGGCAACCAGAACGTCGGCACGCTGCTGGTGTCGATGAAGGACGG
>JAJNBO010000419.1 GCA_021156245.1 Ramlibacter sp.
GGCGCGGAGAGCACTTCCACCTGCGGCTGGAAGCGCACGGCGTCGGCGAGGCGGGCGAGCAGGGGCTCCACTTCCACGATCCAGGCCAGCGCCGGCGCGCCTTCCTGGTCGGCGCCGAAGCGGACCCGGCCGCCTTCGTCCCCGCGCACGTCCATGGCCTGCACCGGCGTGGCGTGCTGTTCGTCGGGCCATGCACGCAGCCGCATCAGGAGGTCCCGCGAGGCCGAATTCAGTGCGTAGGCGCGAACGTCGGAGCGCGCCTCGGCCGGCGGCGGCGCCTCCACCAGCCCCACGCGCAATCGGTCCCGCGCCAGCAGGAGGGCCAGCGTGCGCCCCACGATGCCGGCGCCTCGGATGCATACGTCGACAGGGGCAACCATGGCGGGATTGTAGGAGCGGGGCACAATCCGGGGGCCGGCGCTCCTGCCGGCCGGACCCTTTCCATGAGCCAAGAATCCGACCTGACCGCCCGCATCGCCCGCCTGTTCGTCTATCCCGTCAAGTCCTGCGCGGGGATCGAGGTGCAGGACGCCCTGCTCACCGAGACGGGTTTCGACCTCGACCGCGCCTGGATGGTGGTGGACCACCTGGGTGAATTCGTGACCCAGCGCCAGCTGCCGCGCATGGCGCTGGTCCGGCCCCAGCTGAAATTCAACGAGGTGATCCTGCGCGCGCCAGGCATGCTGGCGCTGCACCTCGCCGTGGACACCGTGGAAGAACCGGTGCGCGTGCGCGTGTGGGACGACGAAGTGGCCGCCTACGACATGGGGCCGATCGCCGCCCAATGGTTCTCCGACTTCCTGGGCCAGCGCGTGCGGCTGGTGCGCTTCGATCCGGAGCACCGCCGTCTCTCCAGCATGGACTGGACCGGCGGCGCCGAAGCGCTGAACCAGTTCAGCGACGCGTACCCGCTGCTGGTGGCCAGCACGGCATCGCTCGACCTCCTCAATGCCAAGCTGGCCGCGAAGGGGCGCCAGCCGGTCGGCATGGAGCGTTTCCGTCCCAACATCGTGATCGAGGGCGTGGAGGCGCATGACGAGGACCGCATCGGCCTGCTGCGCATCGCCACCGGCGACGGGCCCATCGTCCTGCGCCCGGTCAAGCCGTGCGCCCGTTGCCCGATCCCGAACGTCGACCCGGCCACCGCGCAGGTCGACCCCGTGGTCAGCGACACCTTGCAGGCCTACCGCCGCAGCGAGCGGATGAAGGGCGCGGTCACCTTCGCCATGAACGCGATCGTGGTCGAAGGAGTGGACCGCACGCTGCGCGTCGGCCAGGCGGCGACGGCGACCTACAGCTTCGGTTAACGCACGGCCGTCAGGTCGGGCCGCCGGCGCGCGCCGGTGACGGGATCGCTGTCGAGGTCGATGTCGGGGGCGAACATCGACGAATCCGCCGGCGGGTCGGACACCTGCTGCTGCTCCGGGGCGATGAAGCGGATCGGCCGGCGCGTGCGCGGCGACATGCGCGCCAGTTGCGCGGACAGCGCCGCCTGCACTTCGTCGGCCTCCAGCGAGCGCTCGTTCAGCAGCAGCGCCGCGATGTGGAACTGCAGGGTGACGTCGGGCTTCAGGCCCGGCAGCGGCATGAGCCCGGCCGCGATCAGGCGGGCGGCCCGCTCCGTCACCGAGGCGCGTGACGAGGCGCCTTCCAGGATGACGCCGAAGCGAGCCTCGCCGACGCGGCTGACGGTGTCGACGTCGCGCAGCAGCCGCCGCAGCTTGATGACGCTGCGCAGCAGGCTCTGCTCCGCCGCCGCGGTGCCGAAGGTTTCGCGGATGCGCGCGTGGTTGACCAGGTCGATGTAGACGATGGCCGCGCTCTCGCCGTCGCGCCGGTGCCGCGTCACCACCTGCCGCAGCCTGTCCTGGAAGAGGTGGGGCGCGAGCAGGCCGGTGAGCGCGTCCTGGGTCGACAAGGCCTGCTCGCGGATCTCCGCGCTGTGCCGGTCACGCGCCCGGATGAACAGGGCCACCAGCATGAGCGGCACCTCGATGACGAGCCCGAGCACCACGAGGTACTGCGAGACATAGGGCACGTCGGCCCAGCCCAGTGCGCGGAACACCGTGGCGACGACCGCGACCACCATCGGCAACTGCGCCGCGAAGACATAGCGGCCGACCGTGTCGCCACGCCACCAGGCGGCGGCCGCGACGAGCAGCGCGGTGACGCTGGCGAATGTCACGTACGCGCCCACCGCCGGCAGGTGCGTCGCCTTCGGCAGGAGCGCGGGCAGCCATGCCAGCGCCAGTCCGGCGATGCCCAGCGCGCGCATCGTGATGTCCTGCAGCGGCAGCCGCCGCCGCAGTCCGAGCGTATTGCGGACGAACAGCATCCCCGCCCCCACGGCCGCGCACGCCAGCATCGGCGTGGGCGCGTCGCCCAGCGCCCCGAAGCCAGGCCACAGAAGGTGGGGGGCGACGCCGGTGAAGGAAGCGACGGCCAGGCTGGTGAGCAGCACGTACACGGCGTACCAGGCGAACACCGCATCGCGGTACACCCACGCGCGCGCCGCGCAGGCGACGATCAGCAGCAGCATCGCGCCGAACACCGCCCCGAGCCCCAGGTATTCCATCTGCACCTGCTCGTTGTGCGTGGACGCGGTGGCCAGCAGCACCGGGATGTCGGCCGCCGCCTGGTGCTGGATGCGCACGTACACGTCGCGAGCCTCGCCGGCCGGCAGGTCGAGCCGGAAGTACGCGTAGCGGCCGCGCTCGGGCCAGCGGACCACCGCCATCGTGTCGCCTGCCGTCTCCGAACTCCAGCCTGCGGCCCCCTGCTGGAACACGGTGACGTGGTCCAGCGTCGGCATGGGGAATTTCAGCAGCCAGGCTTGCCGTTCCCCGGGCGCGCGCAGCAGCCGCAGGTGCAGCCAGAGCGCGGCATCGGGGCCGAGATGGTGGATCGTGCCGGGCCGCGCGGCGCGAAAGGCAGCCTGCTGGGCCTGGACGATCCCTGCCTTGCCCTCGCGGTCGAGCCATGCGCCGGCGATCCGGACGGCCTCCAGGCTGCCCAGCGCATCCGTCAGCCGCTGGGCTGCGGCAGGCGCCGACTGGGCCTGAGCGGGCGCCGCCAGGCAAGCCAGCACCAGCAGCGCGGCGGCGACCAACAGCCCTGCGGCGGGCCATCGCATACACTTTCCGGCTTCATTTGCAGGAACTGACATGAGTTTGAAGTGCGGGATCGTGGGTCTGCCCAACGTCGGCAAATCCACCTTG
>JAJNBO010000420.1 GCA_021156245.1 Ramlibacter sp.
AGAAGATCGAGGCGGAAGCGAAGGAGTGGGACAAGCAGAGCGACGCGCAGATGCACGTCCACCATCGCTGGGCCCAGGCCACGACCGCCCTGCAGGTGTCGATCGCGATGGCGGCCATCGCGCTGCTGACGCGCAAGAAATGGCTGGAATACACGATGTTCGGCGTGGCCGCCGTGGGCGTGGCCATCGGCATCGCCGCGATGGCCCACGTGTGAGCCACCGGCTTCGTCACTTGCGGCCGCGGCCGCGAGGGCGGGCCAGCGGCGTCTGCTCCAGCGCCGCATAGAGCCAGGCGAGCCCCGCATCCATCAGCGCCACTTGCGGCGCCACGGCGCTCAGGCGGAAAGAGCCCAACGCGAGCGGCGGCTCGAGGGTCACCAGGCCGAAGCGCTGCGCATGCACCGCCGCAAAGCGCCTGGGCACGGCCGTCACCAGCTCGGAGTCGGCCACCGCTGCGAGCGCGAACATGAAGTTCGGCACCGTCAGGGCGATGCGGCGCGACCGGCCCTGCCGCAGGAGCACCTCGTCCACGAATCCGGACGCGTCCCCCGCATGCGAGACCACCAGGTGCTGCGCCTCGCAGTAGCAGTCCAGCGTCGACGCTTTCGCCAGCGGGTGCCCCGCACGCGCCACGACCACGAAGTCTTCCTCGTACAGCAAGCGCGCCTGGAAACGCGCCGGGAAGTCGCTCACCGGCAGGATGGCGACGTCCATCGCCCGCGCTTCCAGTTGCGTGAACGCTGAGCGCCACGCACGCTCGGGCGAGCTCTCGCCGGCATCGGGAAGGAGCTGCCGGACGCTGATCGCGATTTGCGGCGCGTCCTTGCGGATGCGGGCCAGCAGCGGCGGCAGCAGCACGGCCGACACACCGTCCGGTGCGCCGAGAACGAAGCGGCGGGTGGAGCGCGCCGCATCGAACGGCTCGGCGCTGGAGATGACGCTGCGCGCGCGGGCGAGCACGTCGGCGATCGCGCCTGCCAGCTCGGTGGCGCGCGCGGTGGGCACCACGCCCTTGGGCGTCTTGAGGAACAACGGGTCGTTCAGCAGCAGCCGCAAGCGGCCGAGGCCGTGGCTGACGGCCGACGGCGTGACGTGCATGCGCTGCGCCGCACGGCCGACGTGCCCTTCCTCGAGCACCACTTCGAACAGCGCCAGCAGGTTCAGGTCGGTGCGGGAGAGATCAACTGAATTCATCATGTCGATGAAATCGTATCACTTGATTCAGCATCATGGAACGCGGAGCATCGCCCTCCTCACACACCAGGAAAGGAACCTTCGCATGTCCACTTCGAGACGCAACGTCCTCGCCGCCGGCGCAGGCTGGGCCTCGCTCGCTCAGGCCCATGGCCCCGGCGCCATGTCGGCCGATGTGGCGGAACTCACGCGACGCTCCGCGGAAGGCAATGCAGCCCTCATGCGGGGCGACGTGATGCGCTACAACGACCTCATCACGCTGGCGCCGGACTTCACGCTGATGTCGCCCTTCGGGGGCGCGCCCTCGCATGGGTCCGAGTACACGCCGGAGCGCATCGCCGCGATGGGGCGCTTCTTCCGCCACGGAGACCTGCGCCAGGAGGTGGTCCGGACCTGGGCCTCCCCGGACATGATCGTGCTGGGCGTCATCGAGCGTGCCCTGCACGTGGAGGTCGGCGGCCTGCCGGCGCAAGACTGGGCGCTGCGCGTCACCCTGGTCTACCGCCGCCACGGCTCGCACTGGCACCTGGTGCACCGGCACGCCGACCCGCTGGCGGCCGGCATCTCGCTGGAGCACGCGGCGGCGCTCGGCCGGGGCGAGCATGCGCCTGCCGCCTTGCTGCAATGAGCGCCGCATACGGCTTGCACGGCGCGGCGCTGCTCGACTGCTTTCGAGGTGAGCGGGACGCGGTTCTCGCGTGCCACCAGGACGGCGTGCGGGACGACGTGCCGGCTGCCTTCTGGCTGCGGGAGGAGATCGCGCCGCTGGAGGCGGCCGCCCTGGACTTGTGCCGCGGCCGGGTGCTCGATATCGGCGCGGGCGCGGGCGTGCATGCGCTGGCGTTGCAGCGACGCGGCTTGGACGTGACCGCGATCGATGTCGCGCCCGGATGCGTCGTAGTCATGCGCGAACGGGGCGTCCGGAAGGCCGAAGTCGCCGACGTCGAGTCCTTCGCCGGGAGCTCCTTCGACACATTGCTGTGCCTGTGCAACGGGCTCGACAAGGTCGGTCGCCTGGCGGACCTGCCGCGGTTCCTGGCCAGGATGCGCCTCCTGCTCGCACCGGGCGGCCAGTTGCTGGCCGACTCGTTCAACCTGCGCGTGGGGGCCACGCCGCGGCAGCGCCTGGCCATGGAAGACAAGGAGCAAGCAGGCCGCTACTTCGGGGAAGTCGACCTGCGCTTCGACTACAAGGGCGTGCAGGGCGCCCCCTTCACGGTGCTGCACGTCGACTTCGGCACGCTCGCGCGCATCGCCGGCGGAATCGGCTGGTCGTGCGAGCACGTCGTCAGCGTCGACGGGCACTACTTGGCGCGGCTGCGGGCGCGGTAGGATCACGCTACCGTGAAGATCACCACCTGGAACGTCAACTCCCTCGCCGCCCGCCTGCAGCACGTGCTGGACTGGACGACGGCCAACCCGGTCGACGTCCTGTGCATCCAGGAGCTGAAGCTCACCGACGACAAGTTCCCGCTCGACGTGCTGCGGTCCGCCGGCTACGAACACTGCGCGGTGTTCGGGCAGAAGACGTACAACGGCGTCGCCGTCATGAGCCGCTTCCCGCTGCGCGACACGGTCAAGAACATCGTCGGCTTCGAGGACGACAACTCACGGGTGCTCTCGGTCACGGTCGATTCGCCGGTCGGCGAACTGCGCCTGGTCAACGGCTACTTCGTCAACGGCCAGGCGCCCGGCACCGAGAAGTTCGACTACAAGATGTCCTGGCTGCGCGGCCTGCGCGACTACATCCGCGAGGAGATCGCGCACCATCCGCGGCTGGTGCTGCTCGGGGACTTCAATATCGCGCCGGAAGACCGCGACTCGTACGACCCCGTGGGGCTGAAGGAAGCGATCCACCACACGACCGAAGAACGCGACCATTTCCGCAAGCTGCTGGAACTCGGGCTGATCGACAGCTTCCGCCTGTTCGAGCAGCCGGAAAAAAGCTTCAGCTGGTGGGACTACCGGATGCTCGGCTA
The DNA here is from genome assembly GCA_021156245.1 of Ramlibacter sp. Lineage (GTDB taxonomy): Bacteria > Pseudomonadota > Gammaproteobacteria > Burkholderiales > Burkholderiaceae_C > Ramlibacter. The sequence goes on from JAJNBO010000420.1 coordinate 3,174, forward strand.
CCCCAAGAACCGCGGCCTGCGCATCGACCACATCCTCGTCACCG
>JAJNBO010000421.1 GCA_021156245.1 Ramlibacter sp.
CCCATCCAGCGCATGGCCACGCGGCAGAAGCTCGGCCCGCTCGCGATGACCTCGGAGCTGGACGAAGCCGAAGACGGGCGCCAGGCGCTGGAAATGCTCGGCGAACGCGACTACGACGTGCTGCTGCTCGACCTGAACATGCCCGGCGTCGACGGCTACGCGGTGACCGAAAAGGTGCGCGCGTCGTCCGGCTCCAACCGCAACGTGCGCATCGTGGCCTACACCAGCGAACCCGCCCACCTGGCACGCCGCAAGGCGTTGCGAAGCGGCATGGATTCGTTCGTCGGCAAGCCCTGTTCCCAGTTGCCGCTGCTGGCCGCGCTGCAGAACGCGTTGCAGCAGGGCGCGAGCCCGCGCGACGCGCTGGGGCGGCTGGCGGGCCGCCGGATCCTCCTGGCCGACGACAGCGCGTTCAATCGCAAGGCCATCGCGGCCTACCTGCGCAACGCCGCGGCCATGGTGATCGAGGTGGAGCACGGCGCTGCCGTGCTGGAGCAGCTGTATGCGCAGGACGGCATCGACGCGGTGATCGTGGACCTGCAGATGCCGGGCATGGATGGCCTGGAGACCACGCGAGCCATCCGGAGCTCGCGCGAGGCCTGGGCGGGCGTGCCGGTCATCGCCCTGACGGCGCGCTCCGACGAGCCGGCGGTGGCGGCGGCGACCGCAGCCGGCATGAACGCCTTCCTGGTGAAGCCGGTCGACGCGCCGCTGCTGTACGACACCATCGCCAAGCTGCTCGCCGGCGGCCACGCCATGCACTCGGTGACGACGCAGCCGGCCCTGCCGCCCGAGCCGCCCCCGGCCGCGGCCGACGCGCTGCTCAACCTGCAGCGGCTGGAGAGCTATCGCCGCCTCGGCATGCTGGACGAGCTGCTGAACGACTACGTGCCGGAGATGGCGCGCCTGGTCGGCACGCTGGGCGACGCCGCCGTGGCGGGCGACCGCAACGCCAGCATGGACGCCTTGCACTCCCTGCTGGGAATGAGCGGCGAAGCGGGCGCCCAGGTGCTCTACCAGCAGGTCCGGCGCATCTACGTGCCGCTGCTGGAGGAGGGCCGCTGGCCCGAGGGGAACGACTGGCTGCCCAACCTGCAGGACCTGGCGGTGCGGACCGAACATGCCTTGCGCGCGTACTGTGGCTCGGAATCCCGTGCTGCCTGACACCGCCATGCTGCTCCCGGACCTGCCTGCAGAGAACCCGTCGGTGCTGTTCGTCGACGACGAGCCGACGTCGCGCAAGTGGTTCGCGCTGGAGTTCGGGGACGAGTTCAAGGTGGCCACCGCCGGCGGGGCCGACGAGGCGCTGGACATCCTGCGGGCGCGCAGCCACGAGTTCGGCGTGCTGGTCACGGACTACCGGATGCCGGAGCGCGACGGCATGAAGCTGCTGCGCGCCGTGCAGCAGGACTACCGCCACGTGATCCGCCTGCTGGCCACGGCGTATGCGGAAAAGGACGTCGCCATCGCCGCCGTCAACCAGGGCAAGGTGCTGCGCATCCTGGAAAAGCCGCTGGATGGGGACTCCACGCGGGAGGCGCTGCGCGAGGCGCTGGCGCTGTACCGGTCGCAGGCCCTCGAACGCGCCGTCAACGAGGGGCGGGTGGCTGCATTGCGCGAGGCGCTCGGTTTCCTGGCGCACGAACTCAACACGCCGCTGGCGACCGTGCGCGGCTACGTCGGCTCGGTGGCCGCCAGGCACATCGCACCGGGACCGGATACGCCGCCCGGCGTCGCGCAGTTCACGGAGGAATACCCCGGCGAGCTGCTGAACGCGCTGGAACGTGCGGAGCGCCGCGCCCTGTATTGCCAGTCGCTGGTCTCGACCTTCGTGCAGTCCGCCCGCGATGCCTACCCCGATGCCCAGCCGCAGTCGATCCGCGCCAGCAGCCTGGTGGAGGCGCTGCTCGACGAATTCCCGTTCGAGGGCAACGAGCGCGCCTGCGTGACGCAGGACGTGCGGCAGGACTTCGCGCTGCCGGGCCGGCGCGACCTGCTGTACCTGGTGCTGTGCACGCTGGCCAAGAACGCGCTGCTCGCCTTGCGCGGCCAGGAGCGCGCGCCGCGGCTGGTGGTGGAAGTGGGGAGCGCGGCGCAGGCGCCGAAAGGCCGCCGCGCCTGGATCCGGGTGCACGACAACGGCCCGGGCATCCCGCCCGAGGTGCTGGCCAAGCTGACGCGCGAGCCGGTGACCACGCGCGCCGCCTCCGGCGGCAGCGGCATGGGCCTGATGTTCTGCCAGCGCGTGATGCAGGCGATCAGCGGGTCGATCGAGGTGCACTCGGTCCTTGGCCAGGGCACTTCCGTCACCCTGTTCTTCCAGGCCCTGGGGCACGACACGCGCTAGGATCGTGCGCGCCGGTTTAGCATTGCGGATCTTTCGAATCGAGGAGACACCCGCATGCTGGGCCTGATGCAAAGCCAACCCCTGTTGATCTCGATGCTGATCGAGCACGCCGAGCGCCACCATGGCGACACGGAAATCGTGTCGCGGCGGGTGGAAGGGGACCTCCACCGCTACCAGTGGAAGGACGTGGCGCAGCGCTCGCGGCAGGTGGCCCACGCGCTCGACGGCATGCAGCTGCTGTTCTCGGACCGCGTCGCGACGCTGGCCTGGAACGGCTACCGTCACCTGGAGCTGTACTTCGGCGTCAGCGGCTCCGGGCGGGTGCTGCACACCATCAACCCGCGCCTGCATCCGGATCAGATCGCCTGGATCGCCAACCACGCCGAGGACCAGGTGCTGTGCTTCGACCTCACGTTCCTGCCTCTGGTGCAGGCGGTGCACGCGAAGTGCCCCACGATCAGGCAGTACGTGGCCTTGTGCGACGCGGACAAGCTGCCCAAGGACAGCGGCGTTCCCAACCTCGTCAGCTACGAGTCGTGGATCGGCGCCCATCCCACCACCTACCAGTGGCCGAGCTTCGACGAGAACTCCGCGTCGAGCATGTGCTACACGAGCGGCACGACGGGCAACCCCAAGGCGGCGCTGTACAGCCATCGCTCCACGACGCTGCACGCGTACGCCGCGGCGCTGCCCGACGTCATGTGCCTGTCCGCGCGCGACGCCGTGCTGCCGGTGGTGCCGATGTTCCACGTCAACGCGTGGGGCATCCCGTATTCCGCCGCCCTCACCGGCTGCAAGCTGGTGTTCCCCGGGCCCGCCATGGACGGCAAGTCCGTGTACGAGCTGATCGAAGCGGAGAAGGTCACGTA
>JAJNBO010000422.1 GCA_021156245.1 Ramlibacter sp.
CGCGCGCATCGCCGGCAGCTACACCGGCATCATGGGCCTGCCGCTGCACGAGACGGCGCGGCTGCTGCGCGACGCGGGCGTGCGCGGCAGCTAGGCCACCACCGGCCCGGCCCCGCCACGGAGCTCCACCGCCTCCGGCAACAGCCCGATCAATTCGCCGCGCGCATTGAACACGGCCCGCACCGAGAACAGGAAGTGGCGCACGCCGCCCGGCAGGTTGACGGCGAGGGGGTTCTGGACCACCTTGCCCTGGCGGGCCTGCTGCACCGCGTGCCGCACGGCCTCCGACACGCCCGGTGTCTCGGTGAACCAGGGCGTGTCCCAGAAGAACCGGCCGACGACATCGTCCAGCTTGCAGCCGATCGCCGCCAGCGACGTCGGATTGGCGTCGAGCAGGATGCCCTGCGGATCCATGAAGCCCTGGAAGATCAGGTCGGTGGCGAATGCGGCGCGCAGGCGGTCCATGGCGGCGGCCTGCGCTTCCAGCGCGCGCGTGAGTTCCGCCGTGCGGCTCTTGACGGCGGCTTCCAGCGACTCCGTCATGCGGCGCAGTGCCGTGCGGGCGCGCTGCTCGGCGTCCACCGTGGACGCCAGCCGGGCACGCTCTTCGCCAAGCTGCCAGTTCATGATCCGCAGGTCGGATTCCGCCTTCGCCCGCTCCGTGACGTCGGTCACGAGGATGAAGATGCCGTCCACTGCGCCGCCGGAGTCCCGGATCGGCTGGAAGACGAAGTCCAGGATGCGGTCCTCCGTCTCGCCATCGCCCTCGCGATCCAGCTTCACCGGCAGGGATGAGCCGATGAAGGGCTCGCCCGCGTACACCGAGTCGAGCACGGCGACGTAGCCCTGTTCCACCACCTCGGGCAAGGCCTCGGTCACGGTGCGGCCGACGATCCCGGTTTTCCCCACCACGCGCAGGTACGCGTCATTGGCGAACTCGAAGACGTGCGTCGGGCCGCGCAGCAGGGTGATGCCCGCCGGCGCCCGCTGGAAGATTTCCTGCCACCGGAGCAGCTCCGCCTGCCGCTCGCGCCGGCCGTGCACCACCGCGGTGATCTCGTTGCCCTGGTTGAAGATGCCGCCGACGCTGTGGTCCGTCTCGCGGATCGGCGTCAGGCTGTAGTTCCACCACGTCTCGCGGGGCTGGCCGCCACGCACCATGGGCAGCATCTGTTCGTAGGTGGCGATGCCATCGCCGCCGCGGTACACGCGTTCGAAGTCCGGCCCGACGATGTCCCAGATGTCCGACCAGCCTTCGCGCGCCGGCTTGCCCAGGATCCACGGGTGCTTCTCCGCGGGGATCTCGGACCACGCGTCGTTGTAGAGGACGTACATCTCCGGCCCCCAGTAGATGGCGGTCGGGAAGCTCGAATGGAGGCAGAGGCTCAGCGCCATGCGCAGCGCGGGCGACCATTGCTCAGGCCGGCCGAGTGGATGGCCGGCCCAGTGGAAGGACCGGATGCGCTCGCCCATCGCGCCGCCTCCCTGCAGGAAGGAGAGGACGGTCGGGGTGGCGAGGGGAAGGGTGCTCAAGATCGACAGCGCGGCAGCGTCGCCGCGGCAGCCCGCCAGTCTAGCGGCTCCTGCGTTATCCTGCCGAGGGGAGACTCGACAACACATGCAGCAGGACATCCTGGTCAACTGGTCGCCGCAGGAAACGCGGGTGGCCATCGTCGAGAACGGCGCGGTGCAGGAACTGCACGTGGAGCGCACGCTCGAGCGCGGGCTGGTCGGGAACATCTACCTCGGCAAGGTGGCCCGGGTGCTCCCCGGCATGCAGTCGGCCTTCATCGACATGGGCCTCGAGCGTGCCGCGTTCCTGCACGTCGCGGACGTCTGGCAGCGCCATCCGGAGGGCGAACCGCCGACCGCCCGCAACAGCCAGCCGCAGGTGCCCATCGAGAAGCAGGTGTTCGAAGGCCAGCCGCTGATGGTGCAGGTCATCAAGGACCCGATCGGCACCAAGGGCGCGCGGCTGTCCACCCAGGTCAGCATTGCCGGGCGTCTGCTGGTCTTCCTGCCGCAGGATGACCACCTGGGCGTGTCGCAGAAGATCCCCGCGGACCAGCGCGACGCGCTGCGCCGGCGCCTGACCAAGCTGGTCGGTGCCGCGGGTGGGGGCTTCATCCTGCGCACCAACGGCGAGGACGCCACGGACGAGGAACTGGCGGAGGACATCGCCTACCTGCGCAAGACCTGGACGCGCATCCGCGAATCGGCCACGCGGCTGCCGCCCCCGTCGCTGTTGCACCAGGACCTGAGCCTGCTGCAGCGCGTGCTGCGCGACCTCGTCAGCGAGGAAACCCAGGCGATCCGCATCGACTCGCGCGAACAGTTCGGGCTGCTGGCCGCCTTCGGCGAGGAGTTCATGCCGGCCGCCGCCAGCAAGCTGCAGCTGTACAAGGGCGAGCGCCCGATCTTCGATCTCTATTCCGTGGACGAGGAGATCGCCAAGGCGCTGGGCCGCCGCGTCGACCTGAAGTCCGGCGGCTACCTCATCGTGGACCAGACCGAGGCGCTGACCACCATCGACGTCAACACCGGCGGCTTCGTCGGTTCCCGCAACTTCGACGACACCATCTTCAAGACCAACCTGGAGGCGGCGCACGGCATCGCGCGCCAGCTGCGCCTGCGCAACCTGGGCGGCATCATCATCGTCGACTTCATCGACATGCAGCGGGAGGACCACCGCGACGCCGTGCTGTCCGAGTTCCGCAAGCAGCTCGGGCGGGACCGCGTCAAGACCATGGCCGCGGGCTTCTCGCAGCTCGGGTTGGTGGAGATGACGCGCAAGCGCACCCGCGAGTCGCTGGCGCACATGCTGTGCGAGCCTTGCCCGGTGTGCGAGGGCAAGGGCACGGTGCGCACGCCGCGCACGGTGGCCTACGACATCCTCCGCGAGATCCTGCGGGAAGCGCGCCAGTTCAACCCGCGCGAATACCGGGTGATCGCGTCACCGAAGGTCATCGAGCTGTTCCTCGACGAGGAAAGCCAGCACCTGGCGGGCTTGTCCGACTTCATCGGCAAGCCCATCTCGCTGCAGAGCGAGACCGCGATGGGCCAGGAGCAATACGACATCGTCCTGCTCTGAGGCGCTGCGGTGCAGGCGGTGCGCGAGGAGCGGGTGTTCCACGAGCGTCTGAAGGCGCTGGCGCCCACCGCCTGGCTGACGTGGACGCTGGTCGGCCTGAACGTGGCGGCCTGGCTCGCGATGGC
>JAJNBO010000423.1 GCA_021156245.1 Ramlibacter sp.
GGCCGCAGCTGCGTGAACTCCTGCTCCCAATACCGTAGCACGTGAGGCTTGACGCCACACAGTTCGCTGACCTCACCGATGGTGAAGTAGCGCTTGGCAGGGATCGCCGGGAGGGCTTTCTCCATTGAAATCAATCTACTAGGAGAGAAAGCTCCGAGGTTACTCTAAGAGGTCGGAAGTGCAAAGCGGCAGCGCGTGGCGCGCGCGCCACCGTTGCCTTCCGGTGGCGCGGCGACGACGGACGGCCGCGCCGCCGGCTCAGGCGGCGTCGCTGCCGCCGCCATTGCCCTGGATCTGCTCCTTGAGCTTGTGGCTGGCGTGGAAGGTCACGACGCGGCGGGCCTCGATCGGGATGGCCTCCCCGGTGCGGGGGTTGCGCCCGGGCCGCGGCGCCTTGGTGCGGATCTGGAAATTGCCGAAGCCCGAGATCTTGACGTCCTGGCCGTCCACCAGGCTGGCGGAGATCAGGTCGAAGAAGGCGTCGATCATGTCCTTCGACTCGCGCTTGTTCAGTCCGATCTGCTCGAACAGCAGTTCCGCGAGCTGCGCCTTCGTGAGGGCGGGGGTCTCGAGGCTCTCGACTGCAAACTCCATGATGTCCTCTGTCTTGAGCGCTGTTGTCGTGGCGAGGTCGGCCATGGTCTTGTTCATCCCCTCAGGCGGCCGCCGAGCCGGGTGGAGACCCGCTCCACCACCGCACGCACCGCCGCTTCGATCTGCTCGTCGGTCAGTGTCGCGTCGCTGCGCGCGAGCGTCAAGCGCACCGCCAGGCTTTTCTCGCCCAGCGCCAGGCCGGCGCTCGCCTGCTGGGGCTTGTAGACGTCGAACAGCATGGCGCCGCGCAGCAGCCCGCCGGTGTCCGCCGAGCGGATGGCGCCCAGCAGCTGGTCGTGGGTGACCTGCTCCGACACGATCACGGCGATGTCGCGTTCGGCCGGCTGGAAGCGGGGCACCGGCTCGAACACGGGCACCTGCCGCGCCACGACGGCGTCCAGGTCCAGCTCGAACAGCAGCGGCGTGTGCGGCAGCTCCCACTGCTGGCGCCAGCGCGGGTGCAGCTCGCCGACGACCCCGACTTCGCGGCCGTCGATGCGGATCGCCGCACAGCGGCCCGGGTGCATGGCGGGATGGGCGGCGGGCGTGAACTCGGCCTGCAGCGGTGCGAGCAGCGCCTGCACGTCGCCCTTCATGTCGTAGAAGTCGCCGTGGCCTGCCTTGCGGCCCCACTGCAGGCCGTCCGGATCGCCGTAGGCGAGGCCCGCCACCTTCATGGGCTGGCGCACGCCGCGCACGGTGGTGTCGGTGGTCTGCACCGAAGCGTCCCGCGCGAACACGCGGCCCACTTCGAACACACGCACGCGTTCGGCCTTGCGGTCCAGGTTGAACTTCAGCACCTGCAGCAGCGAGCCGATCAGCGAGGAACGCATCACGCTCATCTGGCTGGCGATCGGGTTCAGCAGCTGGATGGGGTCGGCGTTTCCGGCCAGCTCCTTTTCCCACTGCGCTTCGACGAAGCTGAAGTTGATCGTCTCCTGGTAGCCCAGGGCAGCGAGCAGGCGGCGCACCGCGAAGCGGCTGCGGCGGTTCTCCGGCGGCAGCTTCGCCGTGATCGGCGCCAGCGGCGGCGTGGTCGGCAGCTGGTTGTAGCCGACGATGCGCACCACCTCCTCGATCAGGTCTTCCTCGATCGTGAGGTCGAAGCGGTAGGGCGGCGGGGTGACGGTGATGAGCCCGTCGCCTGCCTTGGCCGGCAGGCGCAAGCGCGCGAAGGCATCCACGCACTGCTGCTCGGTGATGGGCATGCCGATCACCTTGGCGGCGCGCGCGACCCGCAGCTGCACCGGCTTGCGCTCCGGCAGCTGCACGACCTGGTCGTCCATCGGACCGGCCTCGCCGCCGCAGATCTCCAGGATCAGGCGGGTAATGTGCTCGATGTGTTCGACGGTCTGGTCGGGATCCACGCCGCGCTCGAAGCGATGGCAGGCGTCGGTGGAGAAGTTGAAGCGGCGCGAACGGCCCTGCACGGCCTCGGGCCACCAGAACGCGGCCTCGACATACACGTTCTTCGTGTCGTCGGAGACGGCCGTGGCGTCGCCGCCCATGATGCCCGCGAGCGACTCGACTTCCTTGTCGTCGGCGATGACGCCGACCTTGCCATCGACCTCGATCGTGTTGCCGTTCAGCAGCTTGAGCTGTTCGCCCGGCTTGCCCCAGCGCACGTCGAGCCCGCCATGGATCTTGTCGAAGTCGAAGATGTGGGAGGGCCGGCCGAACTCGAACATCACGTAGTTCGAGATGTCGACCAGGGCCGTGACACTGCGCTGGCCGCAGCCCGCCAGGCGCTCGACCATCCACTGCGGCGTCTTCGCCCTGGTGTTCACGTTGCGGATGACGCGGCCCGAGAAGCGGCCACAGAGGTCCGGCGCGCTGACCTTCACCTTCAGCTTCACGTCGTGCTTCGGGGCCACCGGCTCGAACTTCGGTTCCTGCAGCGGCGCACCGGTGAGCGCCGACAGCTCGCGCGCGACGCCGTACACGCTGAGCGCATGGGCCAGGTTCGGCGTGAGCTTGAGCGTGAACACGTGGTCGTCGAGGTTCAGCACCTCGCGGATGTCCTTGCCGATGGGTGCGGACGCGTCCAGCTCGAGCAGGCCGCCATGGTCTTCCGACAGCTTCAGCTCGCGGGCCGAGCACAACATGCCCTGGCTCTCGATGCCGCGCAACTTGCCCAGCTTGATCGCGAACGGCTTGCCGTCTTCGCCGGGCGGCAGTTCGGCGCCCACCAGGGCCGTCGGCACGCGGATGCCGACGCGCGCGTTCGGCGCACCGCAGACGATGGTCAGCAGCGCGCCCTGCCCCACGTCCACCTGGCACACGCGCAGGCGATCGGCATTGGGGTGCTGCGCGGCCTCCTTGATCTCGCCGACCACGACCTTCGTGAAGGGCGGCGCGGCCGGGCGCAGGTCTTCCACCTCCAGCCCGCCCATGGTGAGCGTGTCGGCGATCTGCTGCGTGCTCAGCGGCGGGTTGCAGAACGCGCGCAGCCAGGACTCGGGGAATTGCATGTCGTCTCGAAAAGCAGTCGGTTAGCGGAACTGGCGCAGGAAGCGGACGTCGCCGTCGAAGAACAGGCGCAGGTCGTTCACGCCGTAGCGCAGCATGGTCAGGCGGTCCGGGCCCATGCCGAAGGCGAAGCCGATGTGCTTCTCGGG
>JAJNBO010000424.1 GCA_021156245.1 Ramlibacter sp.
CCCCGACCCTCCCCCAGAGGGGGAGGGAGGAAGACAAACAAGAGGAGCGAGTATGCAAACCATCACCCTGAAGTCCTCCGACGGCGCCGCCATCGCCGCCCGCATCTACGAACCGTCCGGCCTGCTCGAAGGCAACGTCGTCATCGGCGGGGCGATGGGGGTTCGGCAGGCGTACTACGAGCCCTTCGCGAAGTGGCTGGCTACACAAGGGTGGCGCGTCACCACCTTCGACTACCGCGGCAGCGGCGACTCCGCGCCTGACACGCTCAAGGGCTTCAAGGCCGACCTCTTCGACTGGACGCGCGACTACGAAGCCGCGATCGACCACGCGTACGACGCTCTTCCTGGCGCGCCGCTCTACCTGCTCGGACACAGCCTCGGCGCGCAACTCCCGGGCATGCTCACCAACCAGGACAAGGTCAGCGGCCTCCTCAGCATCGCAGCCGGCAGCGGCTACTGGCGCGAGAACGCGCCGCAGCTGCGGCGCCTCATCCTTTACTTCTGGTTCGTGCTCGTGCCCATCGCGACCAAGCTGTGCGGCTACTTCCCCGGACGCAAGCTGCGCAAGGTGGGCGACCTGCCGGCCGGCGTCATCATGCAGTGGCGCAGGTGGTGCCTCAACCCGCGCTACAGCGTGGGCGCCGAAGGCGAAGCCGTGCGCCGCTCGTTCGCCAACGTGCGCTTCCCGGTGCTGGCGCTCTCCATCTCCGACGACGAGCTGATGACGCTGCAAGGCACGCGCAGCCTCTTCGCCCTGTACGAGAACGCGCCGCGCCAGATCGAGCGCATCCAGCCTGCCGAACTCGCGCTGCGCCGCATCGGCCACTTCGGTCCCTTCCGAGCCGAGCAGGAAACGCGGCTCTGGCCGCGCATGGCCACCTGGCTGCGCGGCATGGCCGCACCCGCGAGCGCAGCCGCATGAGCGCGCCGCACGTCTTCGACGCGGCGATCGGGCTGCAGGCGCAGGCCGACGGCACCTTCACGGGGCAGACGAGCCCGGCTTACGCCAACATGATCGGACCCTTCGGCGGCATCACCGCCGCGCAGGTGCTCAACGCGGTGCTGCAGCATCCCGATCGCCTGGGCGAACCGGTCGCTCTCACCGTCAACTTCGCCGGCCCCGTCGCCGACGGACCATTCACCATCCGCCCGCGCGCCGCCCGCACCAATCGCTCCACCCAGCACTGGACCGTCGAGCTGCTGCAGGGCGACGAGGTCCTGGTCACCGCCACCGTCTTCACCGCCGTACGGCGCGAGACCTGGGCCGGGCACGAGATGCGCATGCCGCAGGTGCCGCGGCCGCAGGACGCGCCGATCACGCCGCGCCACGGCGTGGAATGGCTGCAGCGCTACGAAATGCGCTTCCTGGAAGGCCACATCCCTTCGAAGTGGGACGGCGCCGAGCGCGACGACAGCCTGACGCGCCTGTGGGTGCGCGACCATCCGCCGCGTCCGCTGGACTATCCCGCGCTCACGGGGCTGGCCGACATCTTCTTCCCGCGCATCTGGCTGCGCCGCGCGAAGTTCGTCCCGATCGGCACCGTCAGCATGACGGTCTACTATCACGCCGACGCCGCGCAACTTGCCGCGACGGGTGACGGCCACCTGCTGGTGCAGGCGCAGGGGCAGGGCTTCGGCGGCGGCTATTTTGACCACGCCGGGCAGCTGTGGAACGAACGCGGTACGCTGCTGGCCACGACGCACCAGGTCGTCTACTACAAGGAGTGAGCTCCATGGCAGAGGAAACCGCCGCGCGCCCGGTCGCGCTGGTCGTGGGCGCGGGTGACGCCACCGGCGGCGCCATTGCCAGGCGGTTCGCCCGTGGTGGCTACACGGTCTGCACGGTGCGCCGCAGCCTCGACAAGATGGAGCCGTTGCTGCAGGAGATCCGCGCGGCCGGTGGCCAGGCGCACGGTTTCGCCTGCGACGCCCGCGAAGAGGATGCCGTCAACGCGATGATCGACGACATCGAGGCGCGCATCGGCCCCATCGAGGTGTTCGTCTTCAACATCGGCGCCAACGTGCCCAGCAGCATCCTGGAAGAGACGGCGCGCAAGTACTTCAAGATCTGGGAGATGGCCTGCTTCGCCGGCTTCCTGACCGCGCGCAAGGCGGCGCGCTGCATGGCGCCGCGCGGCAAGGGCACGATCCTGTTCACCGGCGCCACCGCCTCGCTGCGCGGGTCCGCCAACTTCGCGGCGTTCGCCGGCGCCAAGCATGCGTTGCGTGCGCTGGCCCAGAGCATGGCCCGCGAGCTCGGGCCGCTCGGCATCCACGTCGCGCACGTCGTGGTCGACGGCGCCATCGACACCGAGTTCATCCGCTCCAACTTCCCCGAGCGCTATGCGCTCAAGGAGCAGGATGGCATCCTCAACCCCGACCACATCGCCGAGAGCTACTGGATGCTGCACAACCAGCCTCGCGACGCCTGGACGCACGAGCTGGACTTGCGGCCCTGGATGGAGAAATTCTGATGAGCAAAGCGGTGGAGTTCTATTTCGACGTCGGCAGCCCGGCGGCGTACATCGCCTGGACGCAGATGGCGAAGCTTGCCCAGGAGACCAACGCGGAGATCCAGTACCGCCCCTTCCTGCTGGGCGGCGTGTTCCAGGCCACGGGGAACCGGTCGCCCACCGAGGTGCCGGCCAAAGGCCAGTACCTGCTGGACGACCTCGCGCGCTACGCGCGGCGGTATGGCGTGGAGTTCCGCCACAACCCGTACTTCCCCATCAACACGCTGACGCTGATGCGCGGCGCGCTGGGCCTGCAGATGCGCGAGCCCGACCGCATGCGGCCTTACGTGGACGCCGTGTACCGCGCGATCTGGGTGGAGTCGAAGAACATGAACGACCCCGCCACGGTGGCGGCCGTGCTGAAGCAGGCCGGCTTCGACGCCGAGGCGCTGCTGGCGCTGGCCTCCGACCCTGCCGTCAAGGACAGGCTGAAGCAGCAGACGCAGGACGCCGTGTCGCGCGGCGTGTTCGGCGCTCCCACCTTCTTCGTCAACAACCAGATGTTCTGGGGCCAGGACCGCCTCGATTTCGTCAAGGAAGCATTGCAATGAGCCAGGAAATCCTCGTCCACGCCGAAGCCGGCGTGATGACCGTCACCCTCAACCGGCTGGAGCGCAAGAACTCCATCACCTCCGACATGTACGGCGCCATGGCGGACGCCATCGAGAAGGCGCGCGGCGACGACAGC
>JAJNBO010000425.1 GCA_021156245.1 Ramlibacter sp.
CAGCACGGTGGGATGCTGCACCACCGCGCGCACGCGCACCGAGGGGTACTGCCGGCGCATGTCACTGAGCAACGGCGCCAGCAACGCCGCGGCGATGACCGGTCCCATGCCGAAGTGCAGGTCCCCGACGATGCCTTCCCGGAACATGGCCAGGTCGCGATGCAGGTTGCTGCTCGCGCGCAGCAGCGTGCGCAGCCGTTCCACGACGAAGTTGCCCGCCGCGGTGCAGCGGATGCCCTTGCCGCTGCGGACGAACAGCTGCATCCCGAGTTCCGCTTCGGCGGCCTGGATGCTGCGGCTGAATGCCGGCTGGCTGAGGTGCACCCGCAGGGCGGCGGCATTGAAGCTGCCCTCGTCCGCGAGAGCCACGATGTGCGAATAGCGACGGACATCCACGGGATGCAACCTTTGCATTCAGTTTGGGCCGATTATGCATTGGACCTAATTACTTTAGGTCTAAATAATTGCCACATGTCGGAAAACCTGCCACGTTCACGCCCGGCGACCCCGGGCGTGCGGCTGCTGTGCGCCAGCCACTCCCTCACGAGGGGATCCGCCGTCGAATCCATGCTCTCCCGCCGCCCGTTCCTGCTGGAACGCGCGGCCGCCACGGGCCTGCAAACCGCGCTCCTGTCCAGCGCGGGCTGGGTCGTGCAATGGCTGGAGGGCCCCGCCGACAGCGTCCATGCGGAATGGGAGCAGATGTGCCGCGCCGCCGGCAGCGCGGCTCCCCTGCTGCTGCACCGCAGCCGCGGGCCCGGCACGCTGGCCGAGCCCGTGCAGGTCGCCTCGCTGCACGCGGGCGACCGCGGATCGGACGTGGCGCGGCGGCTGCACTACATCGCGCGCGAGCAGCAGGAGGGCTGGACGAGCGAACCGCTGGAGATCTGGCGCGCCCTCTGCGCGCCCTGCCTGGTGGCGGGCAATGGCTCGGTCGGGCTGGTGGGGCGCCGCCACGTGCTGGCGCTCGCCTCCGACGACAACGAAGGCGTGGAGCTGGTGCGCGAGGTGGCGCACCACGCCGGCGCCCGGCTGGCGTACCAGCGCTACGCCGGCAGTGAACTGAAGCGGGGCGACGTCGGCGCCGCGTACACGGACCTGCCGGGGCCACGCACCGCCATCACGCGCGTACAGGCGTTGTCGCGCCGGGCGCTGGCCGCCGGTGTCGGCGTGCTGGGATTGGGACACGTCGAGCAGCTGGTGCTGCTGGTCGGCCGGGAACGCACCCGCGCGCGCGCGGTGCTGACGGAGACCGCCCGGCTGATCCGCGGCCTGGAGCGGCCGCCCACGATCCATCTCGTATCGCCTTGCGCGGCGACCCGGGACCTCGCAGCGGCGGCCCTGGAAACCATGGCGACCACGCAGGGCGTGGCCATCCACCTGTCGGAGAACGCTTCCAGCGCCTTGTCCGCGATCCTGGAGTCGCTGATGCAGCCGGCGCCGGCAGCCGGGCCGGCGCGCCAGCAGCACGCGCCCTGCGCCGCCCCGGTCGCGCAGGACTGAACGGCGTCAGCGGCCGCCCTTCTCCTGCACCAGCAGGCCCACGGCGGCCCAGTCCCATTCGGCACGGCCGCCATCGCAAAGCTCGGAGACGAGCCGTTCCGCGACGGGTGCGCCCTGCAATGCAGCGCCGCCCGCGCGCGCGGTTGCCAGCGCGATGCGCAGGTCCTTGCGCATCAGGCGCGCACGGAATCCGGGCTTGAATTCGCCTTCGATGATGCGCGGGCCATGCTTTTCCAGCACGAAGCTGCGGGCCGTCCCGCCCAGCAGCACGTCGCGCATGACCGCTGGGTCCACCCCTTGCGACCTGGCCAGGGCGATCGCATCCGCCACGCCGAGCATGGCACCGGCCACGGCAATCTGGTTGCACGACTTCACGGTCTGGCCCGCGCCGACGTCGCCGACGTGCGTGATCGTCTTGCAGAACGCTCCCATGGTTTCGCGGCAAGCCTGCACCGCCTCCGCCGGGCCGCCGATCATGCAGGCCAGCGTGCCCGCCTCGGCGCCCTGCTGCCCGCCGCTGACCGGCGCGTCCAGCAGCACGACCCCCTGCGCGGCCAGCCGCTGCGCGAACGCCCGTGCCGAGGTCGCGGCGATGGTGCTGGTGTCGACGACGCAACTGCCTGCTGCGAGCCCCTGCGCGAGGCCGGAGGGACCGAACAGCACCTCTTCCACCGCTGCGTCGTCGGACAGGCACAGGAACACCAGCTTGCAGTCGCGCCCCAGGTCGCCGGCGCTCCCGGCACGGCGTGCGCCGGCCTGCACCAGCGGTTGCGCCGCGTCGTCACGGCGCGCGTGCACGTGCAGCACATGGCCCGCACGCAGCAGGCACTGGGCCATGCCCTTGCCCATGACGCCGAGGCCGATGAAGCCGACGGCGGAATCCTTGCCGAAAGCCTGCATCACTTCGCCAGCGCCTTCCCGATGAGGTCATAGGCTTCCACGATCTCCTTCTGGAAGGCGGGGCCCTGCGCATAGTCCTCGGTCAGGCCCGACTTGGCGACGTACTCCTTCCATTCCGGCGTCTGCATCGCCTTGCGGAAGCTGTCGTGCAGGTAGCGCACCACGGCGGGCGGCATGCCGGCCGGACCCATCAGGCCCTTCATGTTGTCCAGCACGATGGGCACGCCGACCTCGGTCATCGTCGGCACGTTCGGCAGGCCCGGCAGGCGGCTGCGCGAGAACAGGGCGAGCGGCCGCAGGCGACCGGCGTCGATCATGGGCTTCATCTCCTCGTACGCGCCGAACGCCGAATCCACCTGGCCGCCGAGCAGCGCATTCATCGAGTCCGCGGCGCCCTTGTACGGCACGTGCAGCAGCTTCACGCCGGCCTGCTTCTCCAGCACCAGGCCGGTGGCGTGGAAGATGCCGCCCTCTCCCGTGGAGCCGTACGACACCTTCTCCGGCGCCAGCTTCGCGTCGGCCAGCAGCGCCTTCATGTCGGTGAACTTGGAGTCGGCGCGGACGACCAGGATGCTCGGGGCGCGCGACACCTTGATGATGGGCACGAAGGACTTGCGCGGGTCGTAGCCCAGGGGCTTGAAGTTGCCGACCGAGGTGGTCTCGCTGCCGCCCCCGACGAACAGCGTGTAGCCGTCGGGCTTGGCGTCGGCCACGGCCTGCGCGGCGATGGCGCCGGCGGCGCCCGCCTTGTTCACCACCAGCACCGGCACGGGGATGATGCCCTTGGCCGCGAAC
>JAJNBO010000028.1 GCA_021156245.1 Ramlibacter sp.
CGCTGGTCCCTGCGCCACAAGCTGCTGACGGTGCTGGGCTCCGTCGCCATCTTCGTCACCAGCGTGCTGATGGTGCCGCTGCTCGGAACCGAGTTCGTGCCCAAGGCCGACTATTCCGAGACCAGCATCAACTTCAACACGCCGGTGGGTTCCTCGCTGGAACTGACCGAAGCCAAGGCGCGCCAGGTCGAGGCCATCGTCCGCGAGTTCCCGGAAGTGCGCTACACGGTGGCGACCATCAACACCGGCGCCGCACAGGGGAAGATCTATGCCTCCGTGTACGTGCGCATGGTCGACCGCAAGGACCGGGATCGCAGCGTCGACCAGATGGCCGGGATCCTGCGCGAGCGGCTCAAGCAGGTGCCGGGCATCACCGTCACCCACGCCGGCCTGCTGGACGCCGTGGGCGGCAACAAGCAGATCGAGTTCTCGCTGCAAGGCCCCGACCTGCGCGAGCTGGAGCGGCTGTCCCGCCTGGTGACGGAGAAGATCCGCGGCATCCCCGGCCTGGTGGACCTGGACTCGACCGTCAAGCCGGACAAGCCCACCATAGACATCGACATCAAGCGCGACGCCGCTTCCGACCTGGGCCTGTCGGTGGCGCAGATCGCGGGTTCGCTGCGCACGCTGGTGGCCGGCCAGACGGTGGGCAACTGGCGCGCGCCGGACGACCAGACCTATGACGTGAACGTGCGGCTGGCGCCCGATGCCCGCACCGCGCCGCAGGACCTGGAGCGCCTGCCCTTCGCCACCGGCAGCAACGCAGACGGCAGCTCTCGCGTGGTGCGCCTGAACCAGCTCGCCACCGTCAAGGAAGGCACCGGCCCCAACCAGATCAACCGGCGCGACCTGACGCGCGAGGTCGCCATCAACGGCAACGCCTTCGGCCGCGCGGCGGGCGACATCTCCGCCGACATCCGAAAGCAGCTGGACACCGTGCAGTTCCCGCCCGGCTACCGCTACCAGTTCGGCGGCTCCACCAAGAACATGCAGGAGTCTTTCGGCTACGCCGTGTCCGCGCTGGCGATGGCCGTGATCTTCATTTACATGATCCTGGCCAGCCAGTTCAGGAGCTTCCTGCAGCCGCTGGCACTGATGACGTCGCTGCCGCTCACGCTGATCGGCGTCGTGCTCGCGCTGCTGACCTTCGGCTCCACGCTGTCGATCTTCTCCGTGATCGGCATCGTGATGCTCATGGGCCTGGTGACCAAGAACGCGATCCTGCTGGTGGACTTCGCCATCCGCATGCGCGAGCAGGGGATGGAACGATCGCAGGCGCTGTTGCATGCCGCCCGCGTGCGGCTGCGCCCGATCCTGATGACGACGCTGGCGATGGTCTTCGGAATGGTGCCGCTCGCCTTCGCGCTGACCGAAGGGTCGGAGCAGCGGGCCCCGATGGGCCAGGCCGTGATCGGCGGGGTGATCACCTCCTCGCTGCTGACGCTGGTGGTCGTGCCGGTGGTCTATTGCTACCTGGACGACCTGGCGCAGTGGCTGCGCCGCGGCCGCCCCCGGGTTTCCGGGGGAGCGGGCGCCGAGCCCGTCGCGGCTTCTAAAATGGACGGTTTGTCCTGAAGCCACCAGAAAGATTGCCATGACCGCCCCGATCGACATCGAACGCGCCCGCTTCAACATGATCGAGCAGCAGATCCGCCCCTGGGACGTGCTGGATCTCGACGTGCTGGCCCTGCTCCAGCAGGTGAAACGCGAGGATTTCGTGCCGCTGGCGCACAAGGCGCTGGCCTTCGTGGACATGCAGATCCCGCTGCTCGGCGAAACCGAGGAAGCCCTGCGCAACGGCTGGTGCATGCTGGAGCCGAAGATGGAGGCACGGATGCTCCAGGACGTGGCGCCCAGGGCGCACGAGAAGGTGCTGGAAGTGGGCGCCGGCTCGGGCTACATGGCCGCCCTGCTGGCCAGCCAGGCGCAACGCGTGATCAGCCTGGAAATCGAACCCCGGCTGGCCCGCATGGCGCGCGAGAACCTGCAGAAAGCCGGCATCCGCAACGTCGAAGTCCGCGAAGCCGACGGCGCACACGGCCTGGCCGCCGAAGGGCCGTTCGACGTCATCGTCCTGTCCGGCTCGGTGCAAGAGGTGCCCGCTGCCCTGCTGCAGCAGCTGAAGGTCGGCGGCCGGCTCGGCGCCATCGTCGGCAACGAGCCTGTCATGCGCGCCACCTTCCTCACCCGCACCGGCGAAAGCTCCTGGACCACCGACCAGCCCTGGGACACCTGCGCGCCGCGGCTGGCCCACTTCCCGGAAGCCTCGCGCTTCCGCTTCTGACCCCCATGATCCCGCAAGTCCGCCCCTCCGAATTCGACGCCTGGCTGCAGGCCCAGTCCACCCCGCCGCTGCTGCTGGACGTGCGGGAGCCCTGGGAAGTGCAGGTCGCCGGCGTGCGGGCGGACGGCTTCGAGCTCTTGACGATCCCGATGAACGAGATTCCTGGCCGGCTCGCGGAGCTGCCGGAGGACCGGCCGATCGCCTGCCTTTGCCACCACGGCATGCGCAGCCAGAACGTGGCGGCCTTCCTGGCGCGGCAGGGCTACACCGATGTGGCGAATATCGCGGGGGGCATCGATGCCTGGTCGCGCGAGAAGGACCCGGCGGTGCCCCGCTATTGAAGCGGCGTACAAACGACGGCGACAACGAACAGAAGAGCAAGAGCTCTTGAAGGACGGACGATGAAAGTGTTGCGGCTTCTTCCCCTGACGGCGGCCCTCGCCGCGTGCGCGCTGTCCGGGACGGCGCGCGCCGAAGGCCTGCTGGAGCTGTACGAGGCCGCTCGCGCCTACGACGCGAACTGGCAGAGCGCCAAGTCGCAGTACGACGCCAACATCGCGCGGGCCGCGCAATCCCGCGCCGGCATCCTGCCGCAGGCGGGGTTGTCGGCGGGCCTCACGCGCAACGACTACGAACTCCGGACCGAGCCCGCGGGGGCGGTTGCGGCGACGCGCGTGGAGCGCAACTTCACGACGCAGCAGGCGACGCTGAGCGCGTCGCAGCCGCTGTACCGCCCGGCCAACCTGGCGACGTACCGGCAAGGCAAGCGGCAGGCCGAACTGGCGGAGTTCCAGCTCACGTCGGCCGGCCAGGACCTCATGATCCGCGTCAGCCAGGCGTATTTCGACGTGCTGGCGGCGCAGGACACGCTCGCTTTCGTGCGCGCGCAGAAGGCCGCCACGGCGGAACAGCTGGCGTCGGCCAAGCGCAACTTCGAAGTCGGCACCTCCACCATCACCGACACGCGCGAGGCGCAGGCGCGCTACGACCTGGTGCTGGCGCAGGAGATCGCCGCCGAGAACGACCTGCGCGTGAAGAAGCTCGCGCTGGACACGCTGGTGGGCCGCGCGAACGCGCAGCCCAACCCGCTGAGCGTGCCGGACGTGCCGCTGCCGCAGCCGCCCGATCCGGAGTCCTGGGTGGCGGCGAGCGAGAACGCCAGCCCCGCGATCCTGCAGGCGCGCACCGCCGTGGAGATCGCCGAACTGGAGACCGAAAAGGCCAAGGCCGGCCACAAGCCGACGCTGGACCTGACGGCGAGCTACGGCCTCACGCGCAACCTGGGCGGCAGCACCTCGCTGGGCGTGGACAACCGCACGAACCTGGCGGCGGTCGGGGTGGCGTTCAACCTGCCCTTGTTCGCCGGCTTCGCCACGCAGAACCGCATCCGCGAGACGCTGGCGCTGGAAGACAAGGCGCGTTCCGACCTGGAAGCGACGCGGCGCACGGTGGCACAGGCGGTGCGCACCGCCTACTTCGGCGTCGTGTCCGGCCAGGGCCAGGTGCGCGCACTGCAGGCCGCCGAGGCTTCGAGCCAGAGCGCGCTGGATGCCAACCGGCTGGGCTACCAGGTGGGCGTGCGGATCAACATCGACGTGCTGAACGCGCAGAGCCAGTTGTTCCAGACCAAGCGCGACCTCGCGCAGGCGCGCTACAACGTCCTGCTCGGGCATCTGCGCCTGCGGCAGGCGAACGGCACGCTGCAGCCGGAAGACCTGGCTCGGTTGAATACGCTGCTGGCGCCTTGACGCAACCGTCGTCCCCGCCTTCGCGGGGATGACTGGCTGCTACAAGACGAAGTCGGCCGCGCTCAATTCCGCGATTCCCACCAGCTCGATCGAGAACTCGGCGGCGGCATCGGCATCCGTGCTGCCGTAGAGGACGCCGTTCTCCAGCCGCAGCTGGCCCGTGGCGTCGGCGTCGAAAGCACCCGCGCCGACATAGCTGAAGGCCTGGTTGCCCGCCGCCACCGTGTTCGCATCGATGCCCGACAGGTCGATGCGGTCCATGCCACGCATGAAATCGGAGATGACGTCGCGCGTCTGCGCCGTGGCGCCGCTGTGCGCCGCCTGGTCGAAGTTGAAGACGTCGCGGCCCGCACCGCCTTCCAGCCGGTCGCGGCCCGCGCCGCCCGTGAGCACATCGCGGCCGGCGGCGCCGCTGAGCACGTCGTTGCCGGCGTTGCCCACCAGGCGGTTCGCCGCGTCGTTGCCGAAGAGGCTGTCCGACGCGTGGCCACCCGTGGCGTTCTCGATCACCACCCCCTTGGCGATGGCAATGTCACCTTGCGTGCCGACGGTGCTGTAGCCGCCGTCGTTCAGGCGGATCACGCAGCGCAGCACTTGGTTGCCGCAGTCGATGGTGTCGCGGCCGCCGCCGTCCCAGATCGTTTCGAGCACCGGCACGCTGGTGTCCCAGTCGTAGGAAGTGTTGCCCGCCCGCGTCGAAGTGTTGGCGCCATACAGGTACTGCAAGGCCTGGATGTCGAACGGCATGAAGGTCGAAGGACGGTCGCTGGCCGCCGCGATGGGCGACATGACGGTGTGCGCCTGGTCGTTGAGCGCATTCGACAGCGTCGTCCCCCAGGGTTCGGAAAGGTCCTTCAGGCCGAGGGCCGAGCCGATGTTCTTGAGCAGCGCGAGATGGGCGAAGCCCCCGCGCTCCAGGTCCGCGGCGGTCCACGTTTGCGAGATGTCCATCCACACGTCGCCGCTGACCTCGGGTTCGTAGAGGTAGTCAATCGTGCCGCCGGGCTCCTTCCATTCGAAGTACGGCAGGAACGCGTCGCCCGAAGCGGTGCCCTGCTGGACCTGGCGGAACGCCATCTGGCCGACGCCGCTGACCTCCTCGAACGTGACGTTCGCCACCTCGGCAACCTGCGCAAGCACGTCGCGGGTGGCCTCCATCATCTCGGGCGTGAAGGCAGCCGCGACCGGACCCGCGTAGTAGCTGTTCGGTGCCGTCGACGGGAAGCTGTAGGTCAGCGTGACCGCCTGCCCTATGCCGCCGGGGGAGGAGACGGGCGTGCCGTCGGCTTGGGGGAAGTTCCAGCGGGCCTGGAGGTAACCGTCGCGGATCGCGAGCAGCGCGTCCAGCGGATTGTTCGTGGTGGTCATGGGTACTGCGTGGCGGACCGGGGTGGCCCGAAGCAGCCCATTGTTCAGATCAGGTCAGCAGTGCCATGACAGGTTTCTTCGCCTTTCGCGTAGGCGATTTGGCTACGCGAAATATTCACGTGCGGCCGGTCGCCAGCAGGGCAAGCACCGCCTCCGCCGTCTGGTCGGCCGCTCCGCGATGGGCTGCGGCGAACGCCTCGCCTGCTTCGGCCGCGCGGCGGCGGGCCCCGGGGTCGCGCGCCCACGCCACCGCCCGCGCCACGCCCTCCTCCAGGGTGGCCACGCGGCGGGCTGCGCCGGCTTCCAGCGCCAGTGCGGCGGCCTCTCCGAAGTTGAACGTGTGCGGCCCCATGACGACCGGGCATCCACAAGCCGCGGCTTCGATGAGGTTCTGGCCGCCGAGCGGCGCGAAGCTTCCGCCCAGCAGGGCCACGTCGGACATCCCGTAGTACAGCGGCATCTCGCCGAGGGAGTCGCCGAACCACACGTCCCCGGGCGCAGGCGCATCCGCCCACGTGCTGCGGCGCGACGCCGTGAAACCGGCCTGGACCACCTGTGCGGCCACTTCGTCGAACCTTTGCGGATGCCTCGGCACCAGCATCCATTGCACGCCGGGATGCGAGCGCAGCGCAGCGAGAAAATCCGTCTCCTCGCCTTCGCGCGAACTGGCGAACATCACCACCGGCGCCGCAGAGGCCGCGTGCCATTCACGTCCCTGCCTCAGCAGTGCGGGATCCGGTGTCGCATCGAACTTCAGGTTGCCGTACACGCCTTTCACCGTGGCCCCGGCCTCCGCGAGCCGCCGCGCGTCGGTCTCTGTCTGGGCCCACACCGCCCGCAGCGAGCCGTAGGCACGGCGCGAGAGACCCGGCAGCTTGCGCGCCCGCGAAAGCGATTTCTCGGACAGCCGCGCATTCGCCAGCGCGAGCGGAATGCCTTGCTCCGCGCACAGCGCCGCGATGTTGGGCCAGACCTCGGTTTCGATGAGGATGCCCGCGCTGGGCCGGAAATGCGCCAGGAAGCGGCGCACCGCATCCGGGGTGTCCCACGGCAGCCATGCCTGCGCATCGCCTTCGCGCAGCAGCGCCTGGCCCTGTTCGCGCCCCGTGGCCGTGCCGTGGGTCAGCAGGAAGCGCAGGTCGGGCTGGCGTTCACGCAATGCCTGCATCAGGATCGCGGCCGCGCGCGTTTCGCCCAGCGACACGGCGTGCAGCCACAGGCGGCCGGGTTCTGTGGTGCCTTCGTAGTGGCCGAAGCGCTCCTCGACGTTGTGCAGGTAGCCCGGCTCCGAGACGCCGCGGCGGCGCAGCTTGCGGCGCAGCAGCGGTTGCGCGGCGGTCATCAGGAGCGAGTAGACGCGGGACACTATGCGACGTCCGCCACGGGCCGCGCTTCCCAGCTGCCCTTCCAGGCGGCGATCACTTCCGCCGCGCCGGGGGCGCCGTCACCTCCCACCGAACACTGGTGCGGGCGGCCCACGGGTCCCGCACGCCATGCACGCGGCTGGCTGAAGATCTCCACCACCGGCAGGTCCAGGGCCACGCCCATGTGCGCGACACCGGAGTCGACGCCGATGAGCCCGGAGCAGCCGCGCATCACCTCCAACAGCGCCGGCAGGCGCATGCGGGGCAACACCGTTGCGCCTGGGCCGATCGAAGCCGCGACGCCACGCGCGAACGCCTCTTCGCCGTCGCTCGCTTGCGGCAGCACCACCTCGAAGCCGTGCCGCACGAGCTCCTGTCCGAGCGCGATCCAGTCCGCCGCGGGCCATTCGTTGTCGGCGCGCGTGGTCCCGTGGGCAAGCAGCACTTGCGGCGGCGAAGCGGGCGTGTCCAGCGTCCACGGATACACCGGCGCGTCCTCGGGCGGTGCGTACCCCAACGCCTTGGCGGCGAGCAGGCGCGCCCGCGCCACGGCATGGATGCGCAGCGGCATCGCGACCTTGCGTTGCAGCAGGTAGCGCACCGGCCACTCGTAGCCGCACAGCTCGCTGCGGTTGCCATAGGTCGCGGTGAAGCCGCCGGACGCGAGCCGCGCCTGGCGTGCGATGACGGCGGACTTGACCAGCCCCTGGAAGTCGATGACGGCGTCGTACGCCTCCTGGCGCAATTGCGCCTGCGCGACCCCGCGCTCTCCACGCGTGCTGCGCGCCAGCGGCGCGCGGCGCCACCTGCGCTGCGCGACGGGGATCACGCGGTCGACGCTGGGGGCCCGGCGAACGAGCTCGGCAAAGGCCTCCTCGACCACCCAGTCGATCTTCGCCTGCGGGAAATGCGCGTGGATGTCGTGGAGGACGGGAAGCGTCTGGACGACGTCGCCAAGGGAGGACAGCTTGACGACCAGGATCCTCAATGCGCCGCCTCGCCGATGCGCGCATCCGGCTTCACGGTGCGCAGCAGCTCCAGCATCTTCTGCTCGATGCGGTGCATGGCTTGCTGCGTATGGCCTTCGAAGCGCAGCACCAGCACGGGCGTCGTGTTGGAGCCGCGGATCAGGCCGAAGCCGTCCGGCCAGTCCACCCGCACGCCGTCGATGGTGGTGACCTTCGCCTCGGGGAAGCTCGCCGTCTTCACCAGCTCGGCGACCAGGCGCTGCGGCTCGCCCTCTTCGCATTTCACGTTCAGTTCGGGCGTGGAGAAGCTGGTGGGCAGCGCGTCGAGCACCGCGCTCGGGTCCGGGTGGCGCGACAGGATTTCCAGCAGGCGGCAGCCAGCGTAGGTGCCGTCGTCGAAGCCGTACCAGCGTTCCTTGAAGAAGATGTGGCCGCTCATCTCGCCGCCCAGGGGCGCGTTGACTTCCCGCATTTTCGCCTTGATCAGCGAATGACCCGTCTTGTACATCATCGGTTGCCCGCCGGCCGCCGCGATGGCCGGGCCGAGGCGCTGCGTGCACTTCACGTCGAACAGGATCGGCGCACCCGGCACGCGCGACAGCACGTCCTGCGCGAACAGCATCATCTGCCGGTCCGGGTAGATGTTGTTGCCGCCTTGCGTGATGATGCCCAGGCGGTCGCCGTCGCCATCGAAGGCCAGACCCAGGTCGGCCCCCGTTTCCTTCAGCTTGGCGATCAGGTCGCGCAGGTTCTCCGGCTTGCTCGGGTCCGGGTGGTGGTTCGGGAAGTTGCCGTCCACCTCGCTGTACATCTCGATCACCTCGCAGCCGATCGCGCGGAAGATCTCCGGGGCCGAGGCGCCGGCGACGCCATTGCCGCAATCCACGACGATCTTCAAGGGGCGCGCCAGCTTGATGTCGCCGACGATGCGGTCGCGGTAGGGCGCGAAGATGTTCACGTTGCGCACCTGGCCCGGCTGCGCGGCACGCTCCCAGCCCTCGGACTCGATGGTCTGGCGCAGCGCCTGGATCTCGTCGCCGTAGATCGCCCGGCCGGCCAGCACCATCTTGAAGCCGTTGTAGTCCTTGGGATTGTGGCTGCCGGTCACCTGGATGCCGCTGCTGGCGAGCGTGCTCGCCGCAAAGTACAGCATGGGCGTGGTGACCATGCCGACGTCGATGACGTCGACGCCGGCGGAGGTGAGCCCGCGGACGAGCGCCGCGCTGAGGCTGGGTCCGCTCAGGCGGCCGTCCCGGCCCACGGCGACGGACGTTTCACCGGCGCGCCTGGCTGCCGTTCCGAAAGCGCGGCCGAGCGCCTCCGCGACCCCTTCGTCCAGCGTGCTGGGGACGATGCCGCGGACGTCGTAGGCCTTGAAGATGGTGGGGCTGATCTGCATGGGACTGCGTTTTCTTTAGGACGTGGATCTTCGGCCGATTCTAGGCCGCGCCCGGCGAGGAACATGTCCGGAAATGGCGAGTCGTGCGCGGCCGCCTGCGTATCATGCCTGCATGGACCCGACTGATCCCCCGCTGCACCCGGACGCCTGCTACCTGGCGCTGAAGACGCGGGACGTGCGCTTCGACGGCTCCTTCTTCACCGGCGTCACCAGCACCGGCATCTACTGCCGCCCGGTGTGCAAGGTGCGGCTGCCGCGGCGCGAGAACTGCCGCTTCTTCGCCCATGCGGCGCAGGCGGAGAGCGCCGGCTTCCGCCCATGCCTGCGTTGCCGGCCCGAACTGGCGCCGCAGGCCCTGCGCTGGTCGCTGCAGGACGCCAGCGCCGTCCTGGCCCAGCAGGCGGCCCGGCTGCTGGACGAACCGGAAGCATGGAACGGGGAGCCGCCCTCGGCCGAGAAGCTGGCCGGTCGGCTGGGCATCAGCGACCGCCACCTGCGCCGCATCTTCGAGGCGCAGCTCGGCGTATCGCCGCTGCAGTACCTGCAGACACGCCGGCTGTTGAGCGCCAAGCAGTTGCTGGCCGACACGCGGCTGCCGGTGACGCAGGTCGCGCTGGCCAGCGGGTTCGCGAGCGTGCGCCGCTTCAACTCGGCCTTCACCGCTCACTATGGCCTGAGCCCCAGCGCATTGCGGCGGGCCGGCGCCACGCGCGATGCCTCCTGCGAGGTGCGGCTGGGCTACCGCCCGCCCTATGACGTGCAGGCCATGCTCGGCTTCTTCCGCACCC
Source organism: Ramlibacter sp. (assembly GCA_021156245.1). Taxonomy (GTDB): domain Bacteria; phylum Pseudomonadota; class Gammaproteobacteria; order Burkholderiales; family Burkholderiaceae_C; genus Ramlibacter. The sequence continues at coordinate 9,920 of JAJNBO010000028.1, forward strand.
GGGCCATCGAAGGCATCGAGTCGGTGGGCGAGCGTCACCTGTCCCGCACGCTGGCCGTGGATGCAGGGGGGATGCGGCACCAGGGCTGGATCCACGCAGAATTCGACGAGCCGCATTGCCAGGTGGTGCTGCGCGTGAGCGAAAGCCTGCATGGCGTGCTGCCGCTGGTGATCCGGCGGCTGCGCGCGGCGTTCGACCTGGACGCCGACCCGCACGCCATCAACGCGCGCCTGCACGGCAGCTTCCCCCTCGGCGACGGCCTGCGCGTGCCGGGCGCCTTGAGCGGCTACGAGTTGGCGGTGCGCGCCGTGCTCGGGCAGCAGATCACGGTGGCGGGCGCTCGCACCCTGGCGCAACGCCTCGTGCAGCGCTTCGGCACGCCGCTGCAGACGCCGGACCCGGCGCTGCGCCTGCTGTTCCCGGCACCGGAGGTGCTGGCGGCGGCGGAGGGCGATGCGCTCGGCCAGCTGGGCATCGTGCGGCAACGGCAGGCGGCGATCGTCGCCATCGCACGGGCCGTGAGCGAAGGCAAGGTGGCGCTGCATCCGGGAGCCGACGTCGCCGCGACGATGGCCGCACTCAAGGAGCTGCCGGGCATCGGCGACTGGACGGCGCAGTACATCGCGATGCGCGCGCTGCGCTGGCCCGACGCCTTCCCGGCCGGCGATGTGGCCTTGCACAAGGCGCTGGGCGTGCAGCAGGCGAAGCAGCCCGCGCGCGAAGCGGAGGCAGCGTCACAGGCCTGGAAGCCGTGGCGCAGTTATGCGGTGGTGCGCGCGTGGAGCGCGTTGTCCCAAGGAGCAACGACATGAAGATGAACAACGACGAATGCGTCTGCACGACGTACGACAGCCCGCTCGGGACCATGCTGCTGGCCGCGACCGACTCCGGCCTGGCCGGCGTGTGGTTCACCGGCCAGCGCCATGGACCGGTCGACGTGGAATGGCGCGAGGATGCATCGCATCCCGTTCTGCGCGAAGCCGTCGCGCAACTCTCGGCGTACTTTTCCGGCGAGCGCACGGCCTTCGACCTGCCGCTGGACCTGCACGCCGGCACGCCCTTCCAGCAGAGTGTCTGGCAGGCGCTGCTCGCGATCCCGCCGGGCGGCACCACCAGCTATTCGGAACTGGGCCGGCGCCTCGGCCGACCGCAGGCGGCGCGCGCGGTGGGTGCGGCCGTGGGCCGCAATCCGATCAGCATCGTCGTGCCCTGCCACCGCGTGCTGGGCACCGGCGGGGCTCTGACCGGCTATGCGGGTGGACTGGAACGAAAGACCGCATTGCTGCGGCTCGAAGGCGTGCTGCGACACTAGAGGGTTCATGCCAGCCGCATCCATCATCGATTTCATCGCGCTCGCCGCCATCTGGGGCGCCTCCTTCCTGTTCATGCGGCTCGCCGTCGTGGACTTCGGCTTCGTCGCCACCGCGTTCCTGCGCGTCACCATCGCCGCCGCCTTCCTTGCGCCGCTGATGCTGTGGCGCGGGCTCGGCCCGGTGTACCGCCGCAACTGGTGGAAGATCGGGCTGATCGGGCTGCTGAATTCCGGCATCCCCTTCATGCTGTTCTCGTTCGCGCTGTTGTCCATCACCACCGGCTTGTCGGCCATCCTCAATGCAACGGTGCCCCTGTTCGGCGCATTGGTCGCGTGGTGGTGGTTGAAGGACGGCCTGACCGGCTCGCGCGTGCTCGGGCTGGTGATCGGCCTGGCGGGCGTCGCGATGCTGGCGTGGGACAAGGCCAGCTTCCGCCCGGATGCGAGCGGCCTGGCGCCGGGCTGGGCGGTCGTCGCCTGCCTCGCCGCGTGTGTCTGCTACGCCTTCGCCGCCAGCGCCACGAAGCGGTATCTCACATTCCGGCGGCGTTCGCGTGGCCGCAGCAGGTGCCGGGCCTGCAGGCGTGGCTCGCACTCGCCGCGGTCGGGATCCTGTGCACGGGGGTCGCGTACATCCTGTACTTCCGCCTGATCGAACAAGCCGGTCCTGCGCGTGCGCTGGCGGTGACGTTCGTGGTGCCGGTCTTCGCGATCCTGTACGGCGCCATGTTCCTGTCGGAAGCAGTGACCGCGTGGATGGTGGCGTGCGGCCTGGTGATCGTCTGCGGCACCGCGTTGTCGACGGGGCTGCTGAAGTTGCCGTCGTTACGGCGTGCGTAGGGTCAGGGGATCGGACTGCCGGACGCAAAGGGCGCAAAAAGTACGCAAAGGACGCAAAGGACGCAAAAGGAATCCGAAAAGACTTTCGAATTTCTTCGGAGGTCCTTTTGCGTCCTTTGCGGAACCTTTGCGTCCTTTGCGTCCGGCCGCGCGCGTTTCAAAACCGCGGAAGATCCTGCAGCCGCTGCCCTGGACGATCCTCCGCCGCGGCGAGGGTTTCGGCGCCGCCGGGCAGCACGTCGACCTGGACTTCGGGGCCCATGCGCAGCGTGCCGCGCTCGGTGGGGAACAGGGTGACGATGGTGTCGCCCTCGACCAGGCGATCCACCACTTCCACGAGCCGCGTCGGCGCCGGCCGCAGGTCCCAATGCTCGAGGCTGGGATCGATCATGCCCATCATGACCTCCGCGACCTGGTTGCCT
>JAJNBO010000426.1 GCA_021156245.1 Ramlibacter sp.
CGCCTGCGGCACATCCCGTCCGCGCCGCCCGTGCGCACCATCGGCCGCTTCGGTTTTGCGCGCCAGCTCGCCGCGGTGGTGGCCATTCCGTGGGCCCGCGTGGTGCTGGCTGCCGCGCTGGCCGAAGGCATCTTCCTCATCGGCCCGATGGCCTTCCTGCCGGCGTACCTGCACCAGCGTTTCGGCCTGTCGCTTTCCAGCGCGTCCGCGCTGGTGGCCCTCTACGCGGTGGGCGGGCTGGTCTACGCCATGACGGCCCGCCACATCGTGCGGCGGCTCGGCGAGGCGCGGATGGTGTGGGCCGGCGGGCTCGGCATGGGCGCGGGTTTCATCGGCCTGCTCTTGATGCCGGTGGCCTGGCTTGCCGGGCCGCTGGCGCTCGCCCTCGGCTTCGCGACCTACCTGTACCACAACACCCTGCAGACGAACGCCACGCAGATGGCGCCGGCCGCGCGCGGCAGCGCCATGGCGGTGTTCGCCTCCTGCCTGTTCACGGGACAGGCGATCGGCGTCACGATCGCCGGCTTCGCATTCGACCACGGCGGTCCGCTGGCGCTGCTCCTGATCCCGGCGGTGGCCATGCCGCTGGCCGGCGCGGGATTTGCCATTGCGCTTGGGCGGCGCGAGGCAGCCTGACGTACGCTCCACCGACCGAAGGAGATTCCATGGACCTGCAACTGCAAGGCAAGCACGTACTCATCACCGGCGGCAGCCGGGGCATCGGCCTGGCCTGCGCGAGGGACTTCCTGGCGGAAGGCTGCCGCGTCAGCCTGGTCGGGCGCAGCCCCGGGCACATGGAGGCGGCGCTCGCGTCGCTCCGTTCGCGGGGCGAGGCGCACGGAGTTTGCGCGGACCTGACCGATCCGGCCGAGGCCTTGCGCGCCATCGACGCAGCAGAGGCGCGCTTCGGGCCGATCGACGTGCTGGTGAATTCCGCCGGCGCGGCGAAGCGCACGCCCTACGGCGAACTGCAGCCGCAGGCCTGGCACGACGCGATGCAGGCGAAATTCTTCACCTACGTGCACGTGATGGATCCCGTCGTCAAGCGCATGGGCCAGCGCGGCGCCGGCGTGATCGTCAACGTCATCGGCATGGGGGGCAAGGTCGCGACCACCACCCACCTGGCGGGCGGCGCGGCGAATGCCGCACTGATGCTGGCGACCGCGGGCCTGGCCGCCGCATGGGGACCGCACGGCGTGCGAGTGAACGCGGTGAATCCGACCCTGACGATGACGGACCGGCTGGCGGAAGGCATCGCCGTCGATGCGCGGCTTCGCCAGGTCACGCCGGAAGAGGTGAAGCGGCAGGCGGAAGCGAAGCTGCCGCTGGGGCGGATGGCGACACCGGAGGAAGTGTCCTCGGTGATCGTCTTCCTCGCTTCGCCGCGCGCCTCGTACGTGTCGGGCGCGATCGTGTCCGTCGACGGGGCCGGGAGCCCCCTCGTGGTCTAGCTCAGAATTCCTTCCAGCTGCCGTTGGCGCCGGACGGCGTGTTCGCGCGCGCGGCGGCCAGCACTCCCGCATAGGCGGGCGGCAGCTGGGGGGCCGCCGGGCGGACCTTGATGCGCTCCGGAACGGGCGCAGCCATTTCCCGGATGGGTTCCTTCGGGCCGTCGCGCTGGGCCGGCGCGTCGGAGCCGTCCTGCTGCAGGCGGAAGCGCGAAACGCTCTGGAGCAGCGAGCCGGCCTGCTCGCGCATCGACTCCGTCGCGGCGGTGGCTTCCTCGACGAGGGATGCGTTCTGCTGCACCACCTGGTCCATCTGCGTCACCGCGGTGTTCACCTGCTCGATGCCCGCGCTCTGCTCCTGGCTCGCCGCGGCGATCTCCGCGATGATGTCGCTGACCTTGCGCACCGAGTCGACGATCTCGCCCATCGTCCGGCCGGCGGCGTCCACCAGCTTCGTGCCGGCGTCCACCTTGCCGACGGAGTCGGCGATCAGCCCCTTGATCTCCTTGGCCGCGGTGGCGCTGCGCTGCGCGAGGCTGCGCACTTCCGCCGCGACCACCGCGAAGCCGCGGCCCTGCTCGCCCGCGCGCGCCGCTTCGACGGCCGCGTTCAGCGCGAGGATGTTCGTCTGGAAGGCGATGCCGTCGATGACGCCGATGATGTCGGCGATCTTGCGCGACGAATCCGAGATGCCGCTCATGGTGTGCACCACCTGGCCGACGACGTCGCCGCCCTTGCGCGCCACGTCGGCTGCGCCGGCGGCCATCTGGCTGGCCTGGCGGGCGTTGTCCGCGTTCTGCGTCACCGTGGACGTCAGCTCCTCCATCTGGCTGGCCGTCTCCTCGAGCGTGCTGGCCTGTTCTTCGGTGCGCTGCGACAGGTCCAGGTTGCCCTGCGCGATCTGCGCGCTCGTGTCGGCCACCGCATGTGCGCTGCCGGAGACCTCGCCGACCAGCGAGCGCAGGTTCTGCGTCATGGCTTCGAGGGCGCGCAGCAGGTCGGCCGTTTCGTCGCTGCCCTTGCCGACGTGCACCTCGGTCGTCAGGTCGCCGGCGGCGATGCGCTTGGCCGCCGAGATGGCCGTGTCGAGGCGGCGCACGATGGCGCGGCTCATCACCAGGGCCACGGCAACCGAGACGGCCATCGACACCAGCAGGATGGAGGCCAGCAGCAGGAGCATGCGGCGCGATGACGCCGCTGCGGCCTCGTAGCTTTCCCGGGCAAGTTGCTTCTCGATGACGACCAGGCGGTCCAGCTCCTTGAGCATGGCCTGGAAGTGGTAGTCCGCGCCCTGCATCGCCATGGCGCCCATCGCCACCTCGATCGAGCTGATGTCGATGGCGTCGTCGGCCAGCTTGCGGTACTTGGCCACCATGGGCAGCACGGCGTCGAGCGCCTTGCGCTCGTCTTCCGTCAGATGGGACTGGGCACGGTATTTCGCCAGGGAGGCCGCGACCCCGTCGATCTTCTTCCGCTGCGTCGTGACGGCCTCCTTGACCTTCTCTTCGCTCAGGTTGGCGATCCACGTGAACAGGCGGTACACGTTGGAGTGCACCTCGCTCATGTCCTGGGCGGCGTCGCCCACGGTCGTGACGCCCACCATGCGGCGGTTCGTCAGGTCCTCGAGCACGCGGTTCTGCTCGGCGACGGCCGAGTAGGCGATGGCGCCGAACACCAGCAAGCATGCGATGGCGATGCCGGGGGCGATCAGGATCTTGTGCCAGGTTTTCATGGA
>JAJNBO010000427.1 GCA_021156245.1 Ramlibacter sp.
GCCGGCGCCGCTGCCCCGCCCGGCGACACCCAGCACCGCCAGGCGCGCGATGTCCTCCCAGGCGCGCCAGCGGGTGAAGCCGGCCGCCTGGTCCTCGCCCATCAGCAGGACGAGTTCGGCCTGCGGATGCTCGGCCTGCAGCTCGCGCAAGGTATCGATGCTGTACGTCGGCCCGCTGCGCTCGAGCTCCTTCGGGTCGACGACCACCTGGGGCAGCCCGGCGAACGCGAGCCGGGCCATCGCCAGGCGATGGACTCCCGCGGTCAGGGTGCGGGCCTTGTGCCACGCATCTCCGGTCGGAAGGACATGGAGCTGGTCGAGCCGGAGCTGGTCGATCGCGGCGCGCGCCACGGCAAGGTGGGCGCGATGCGGGGGATCGAAAGCGCCGCCGAACATGCCCACCCGGGGGCGCGCGGCGCTCAAACCCAGTCCTTCCGCGGCAGGAAGCGCGTCAGCAGCACTTCCTCCGGCGAGCCGGGTTCCGGCTGGTGCTGGTACGCCCAGGACGCGTGCGGTGGCATGGACATCAGGATTGATTCGGTGCGCCCGCCTGACTGCAGCCCGAAATGCGTGCCCCGGTCCCACACCAGGTTGAATTCGACATAGCGGCCGCGGCGCAGCAATTGCCAGGCACGCTCCCGTTCCCCGTAGGCGGCATCCTTGCGCCGCTCGAGGATCGGCACGTAAGCCGGGAGGAAGGCGTCGCCCACGGCTTGCAACAGGGCGAAGCTGCGCTCGAAGCCCTGCTCGAAGTGATCATCGAAGAACACGCCGCCCACGCCGCGTGCCTCGTTGCGGTGCTTCAGGAAGAAGTAGTCGTCGCACCAGGCCTTGAAGCGCGGGTACTTGTCGGCGCCGAAAGGCGCCAGCGCATCGCGGCAGGTGCGGTGGAAGTGGGCCGCGTCCTCCTCGACGCCGTAGTACGGCGTCAGGTCCATGCCGCCGCCGAACCAGTACACCGGCGCGCCGCCCGCCGGCAGCGCCGCCAGCATGCGCACGTTCATGTGGACGGTGGGCACGTGCGGGTTGCGCGGGTGGAAGACGAGCGAGACGCCCATCGCCTCGAAGGCCGCGCCGACCAGCTCGGGGCGGTGCTGCGTGGCCGACGGCGGCAGCTTCGGCCCGCGCACGTGCGAGAAACCGCAACCCGCGCGTTCGAAGACTTTCCCGCCCTCCAGGATCATCGTCACGCCGTCGCCCTGCAGCGTCTCGCCCGGCTCCTTCTTCCAGGCGTCGGCACGAAACGGCTGGCCGTCGATGCGGCTGCAGGTTTCGGTGATGCGCTGCTGCAGGCCGGTGAGCCAGGCGCGCACGCTGCCGATGCCCGATTCCACGGTCATCCGATGAGGGCGCGGTGGCCGATGTCGCGGCGGTACTGGGCGCCGTCGAACCTGATGTGCTTCAGGATCTCGTAAGCGTGGGCTTGCGCGGCCTTGACGGTGCTGGCCATCGTCGTGACGCACAGCACGCGGCCGCCCGAGGTGACGGTTTCGCCATTCTGCGTGGCGGTGCCCGCATGGAACACGACGGCGTCGTCGGTCTCCCTGGGCAGCCCCGTGATCACGTCGCCCTTGCGCGGATCCATCGGGTAGCCGGCCGCGGCCATCACGACGCCGAGCGCGGTGCGGCGGTCCCATTGCAGCTCCACCTGGTCCAGCGTGCCGGAGGTGGCGGCGAGCATCACGTCGAAGAGGTCGGACTTCAGCCGCATCATGATCGGCTGCGTTTCCGGGTCGCCCATGCGGCAGTTGAACTCCAGCGTCTTCGCATGGCCGCCCTTGTCGATCATCAGGCCGGCGTACAGGAAGCCGGTGAAGGGGATGCCGTCCTGCTCCATGCCCTTGATGGTGGGCAGGATGATCTCGCGCATGGCGCGCGCGTGCACGTCGGGCGTGACCACCGGTGCGGGCGAATAGGCGCCCATGCCGCCGGTGTTCGGGCCCAGGTCGCCGTCCTGCAGGCGCTTGTGGTCCTGGCTGGTCGCCAGCGCCGTCACGTTCTTGCCGTCGCACATGACGATGAAGCTGGCTTCCTCGCCCTGCAGGAATTCCTCGATGACGACGCGCGCGCCACCCGCGTTGTGCGAGACGCCGAGCTTGTTGTCCAGCAACATGAAGTCGATGGCCTCGTGCGCCTCGGCGGCGGTCATGGCCACCACCACGCCCTTGCCCGCGGCCAGGCCGTCGGCCTTGACCACGATGGGTGCGCCCTTGCGGTCGACATAGGCATGGGCCTGAAGCGCGTCGGTGAAGGTCTCGTATTCCGCCGTCGGGATCTTGTGGCGCTGCATGAACGCCTTGGAGAACGCCTTGGAGCTTTCCAGCTGCGCGGCCGCCTGCGTCGGGCCGAAGACCCGCAGGCCGTGGGCGCGGAAGTCGTCCACCACGCCCGCCGCCAGCGGGCCTTCGGGACCGACGACCGTGAGGGCGATCTTTTCCTTCAAGGCCCAGTCCCGCAACTGGCGCAGGTCCGTGATCGGCACGTTCTCCAGCCGGGCGTCGAGCGCGGTGCCGCCATTGCCGGGCGCGACGTAGACCGCCTGCACCTTGGGCGACTGCGCCAGCTTCCAGGCGAGCGCGTGTTCGCGGCCGCCTCCGCCGATGACCAATACTTTCATCCGGTGATCTCGGCGTTGTGGAACACGTTCTGCACGTCGTCCAGGTCCTCGAGCACGTCGAGGAGCTTCTGCATCCTCGCGGCCTCGTCGCCGGCCAGCGGGATCGTGTTCTCGGCGCGCATCGTGACCTCGGCGACCTCCGGCTTCAGGCCTGCCGCCTCCAGCGCATTCTTCACCGCCTCGAACTGGCCGGGGCCGGTCAGCACCTCGATGGCGCCGTCTTCGTCGGTGACGATGTCCTCGGCGCCGGCTTCCAGCGCCACCTCCATCACCTGGTCCTCGCTGGTGCCGGGCGCCAGGATCAGCTGTCCGCAATGCCGGAACTGGAACGCCACCGATCCCTCGGTGCCCATGTTGCCGCCGTGCTTGCTGAAGGCATGCCGCACCTCGGCCACCGTCCGCACGCGGTTGTCGGTCATGGTGTCGACGATGATCGCCGCGCCGCCGATCCCGTAGCCTTCGTAGCGGATTTCCTCGTAGTTGACGCCTTCGAGGTTGCCGGTGGCCTTGTCGATGTTGCGCTTGATGGTGTCGGCGGGCATGTTGGCCGCCTTGGCCTTGTC
>JAJNBO010000428.1 GCA_021156245.1 Ramlibacter sp.
CAAGGTCGCCGCCAACATCAGCGTGGGCTCGTCGCTCAAGCTCTGCCAGGTCGCGCAGGGGGAGGCGGACGTCTACCCGCGCCTCGGGCGCACCATGGAATGGGACATCGCGGCGGGACACGCCGTGGTGCTGGGCGCCGGCGGCACGGTCGAGTGCGTGCAGGGCGGACCGCTCCTGTATGGCAAGCCCGGATTCGACAACCCGCACTTCGCCTGCTGGGGGCAGCGCGCGTGAGGGGAATGTGTCGCGTCGTGATCCAACACTCTTTCGCTGTCGCGTCGCCTTTGAGCGACGAGCGGTCGTAAAGAAGGTGTCGCTACGCCGTCCGTTCGATTGTGCAATGCGCGCCGCCGGAGACAATCGCAGGATGACGCCCGGAACGCACCGTCAGATAACCCCCATGGCGATGCTTCGATGAATGTCGCCATGCGAGGCATCGTGGGCGTCCAATCCCGCGGCATCCTGCGCCTGCCCTTCCTGGGCGAGCTGGTGGGCATGGCCATCCAGCCCCTGGGCAAGGTGGCGCGCCGCGAGCTCACGGCGGTGGCCGAGTGGGGGCGCCGCCGCAGGATCCACCCCGCGCTGGCCTGGGCCAAGCACTCCGGCCTGCCATGCCTCGCGCTCGAGGACGGCTTCCTGCGCTCGCTGGGCACGGGCGACCGCTTCCCGCCGCTGTCGATCGTGGTCGACGAGATCGGGGTCTTCTACGACTCCACCCGGCCAAGCACCCTCGAGAACCTGCTGAATTCCGGCGACGACCTGCTGGCCGGCATCGGCGCGGAGGTCACGCGCGCCCGCGGGCTGATCCTGCAGCACCGCTTGAGCAAGTACAACCACGCCCCCGACTGGTCTGGCCCCGCGCCCGAGAGGGCGGCGGGACGCAAGGTGCTGGTGGTCGACCAGACCGCCGGCGACATGAGCGTGACCCTCGGCGGCGCCGATGCCGGCACGTTCGAGGCCATGCTGGCAGCGGCGCGCCGCGAAAACCCGGGCGCCACCATCTACGTCAAGACGCATCCCGAAGTCACTTCCGGCCGCAAGCGGGGCTACCTCACGCAGGTCCAGGACGATGCCGGGACGGTGGTCCTGCGCGAGGCCATCAATCCCCTCAGCCTGATGGAGCACATGGACCACGTGTACGTGGTCAGCTCGACCATGGGCTTCGAGGCGCTGCTGGCCGGCAAGCGCGTCACCTGCTTCGGCCTGCCCTGGTACGCAGGCTGGGGACCGACGGATGACCGCCAGCCGGTGCCGCGCCGCCACCGGCGCCGCTCGGTCGACGAGCTGTTCGCCGCCGCCTACTTCCGGTACACGCGCTACCTCAATCCCGCCACCCGACGGCAAGGCACCATCTTCGACGTCGTCGAGTGGCTGGTGCGGCAGAAGGAAACCATCCACGCCCTGCGCGGCCATGGCCGGCCGTCCCGCCTGATCTGCGTGGCGGTGCCCCGCTGGAAGGCGTCGAATCTGCGCCCGATCCTGGCCACCACGGGCGGGCAGATCGCCTTCGTGCGCAGCGCTGCCGCCGCACGCCGGCTCGACCCGCGGCCGGGCGACTGGTTCGTGTTCTGGGGCGCCACGGCCCCGGCCGGCCTGGCCGAGCTGGCGCAGGAATGCCAGGCGCGCCTGGTGCGCATGGAAGACGGCTTCGTGCGGTCGGTGGGGCTGGGTTCCGACCTGATCCGGCCGCAGTCGCTGGTGCTGGACGGCGAGGGCATCTACTTCGACCCGAGCCGGCCCTCCACGCTCGAAAAGCTGCTGAACACCACCGAGTTCACGCCGCAGGAGCTGGAGAGGGCGCGGCAGGTCCAGGCCTTCATCGTCGCGCACGGCATCACCAAGTACAACATCGAGCCAAGGACGGCGCCGGCATGGGACAGCCGCGGCCGGCCGGTCGTGCTGGTGCCCGGCCAGGTCGAGGACGACGCCTCCATCCGCCTGGGCGGCACGCAGGTGAAGACCAACCTCGCACTGCTGCAGGCCGCGCGCGAGGCGCGCCCCGACGCCTTCATCGTCTACAAGCCGCATCCCGACGTGGTGAGCGGCAACCGTGCGGGCAGGCTGGCCCTCGCCCGCGCGCGTGCGTTGGCCGATCATGTGGAAACGGATGTTTCCGTCGTTCGCTGCATCGAGGCGGCGGAGGAGGTACACACCATCACCTCGCTCACGGGTTTCGACGCCCTGCTGCGCGGCAGGAAGGTGGTGACGTACGGCCAGCCGTTCTATGCAGGCTGGGGATTGACCGAAGACAGGGCTGCAGGGGGAGCCGCACTCGCCCGGCGCACGCGCCGGCTGGGGGTACACGCGCTGGTCGCGGGGACCTTGCTGCGTTACCCTGTCTATTGGGATTGGGAGCTCCGGGGCTACACCACGTGCGAAGCGGTCCTCGCCCGGATCGTCGAAACGCGCAACGCCCTGGAAGCCAGTGGGCAACTTGACAAATTGAGGGTAGGCCTCGTGCGCAGGCAGGTACGAAAACTGCAGGTGGTTGCGCGCGCCTGGCTGGGTTGGGGAAAAGAATGATCGATCAGGGTCTCCGGACGTTTTCAGGTAAACGAGTGCTGCTGCTGCAAGGGCCCGTGGGGCCCTTCTTCGCGCGGCTCGCGGACGACCTGCGGGCCGTGGACGCGCAAGTGTTCAAGGTGAACTTCAACGCCGGCGACTGGTTCTTCTACCGCCGCGGCGCCATGAACTACCGCGGCAAGATGGAGGCGTGGCCGGCCTGGTTCGAGGCGCAGCTGCGCCGGCTGGACATCGACGTCGTGTTCCTGTTCGGCGACTGTCGCCCCGTGCACCAGGCGGCGCACCGCGTCGCCACCGCGCTGGGGGTGGAGGTCGGCGTGTTCGAGGAGGGCTACGTCCGCCCCGACTACATCACCCTCGAGCGCTCCGGCGTCAACGGCTATTCGCGGCTGCCCCGGGTGGCCCAGGCCTACAGCCAGCCGGCGGCCAGCGAGCAGGAGGCCCTGCCGGTCGGCAACTCCTACTGGTCGATGGTGCGCTGCGGCTTCTGGTACTTCACCATCGGCTGGCTGGGCACCCTTTTCTTCCCCGACTACGTCCACCACCGTCCGCTCACGGGCGCCGAAGCCTTGCCGTGGATCCGTTCGGTCTGGCGCAAGCAGTGGTACCGGCGCGTCGAGAAGGGCGCCCAGGAGCAGTTGACCGGCGAG
>JAJNBO010000429.1 GCA_021156245.1 Ramlibacter sp.
GAGGTCGTCGCCCGCGGCGGTGGTGTGCTGGAAGTTGGTGGCGGAGTCCACGCGCATCACGAAGGGCAGTTTCCAGGCCTCGCGGGTGAGCCGGCGTGCCGCCTCCAGCACCCGCGGCGTCATCACGCTGTCGGCGCCGCCGGCTTTGGTGCTGATGGCGAAGACGGTGAAGTCGCCCTGGCCATAGACGTTCTGGAATTCGTTGAAGGCGTGCAGGTGCGGGTTGTCCTTGCCGAAGTAGACGCGGTAGTCCGGCGTGAAACCGATGAAACGGGCGCCGTAACCCAGCGCGAGGATGGCGACCAGCGCCAGGGTCAGCGCCCGGCCCGGGTACAGGACCACCCAGCGGGCGAATGCCTCGACGGCCTGGCGGTAACGGGAAGCGAGATAGTTCATGGCGTCTCTTCCTTGGCGAAGGGGAAGCCGGCGAAGGTCCTGCCCGGCGCCGGACAACTGGCCCGGCACGGCAGTGGGAGGCTGGGGCAGGCGCTCTCCGCAGTCGGCAAGGCCAGCCTAGGGAAGATCGGGTACGGACAGATATTGGCAATATTGCCAACTTTGATTCTGAAATTGCCAAATTCCGGATTCCGGGAGTAGAGTCAGGACCAATGGCGACTGGCCGCCTCCTGCGCCGGGAGAACGGCCCGCCTCCCGGCCCCGGGCGCGACCGGCCTCGGCCAGAACGACAGGTAATCCCCATGCAAGTGATCATCGTCGCGCCGCCCTGGTGCCTGCTCTCCGCCGTGCTGAGCACGCAGGACAACCTCATCGTCGCCAACTACTGCGCGACACTGTTCGCCCCGGAGGTCCCGCGCCTCGAGCCGGTGCTGACCAGCAGCGCCCCGGAGCTCGTCACCACTTTTGCCGGGCAGACGCTGAGCGGCATCCAGCCGCTGCCGGCCCCGGAGACGGTGGAGATCGCGATTGTCGGCGGCCCGCCGCCCATCCTGGACACGGCCTCGCTGCAGGCCTGGCTGGACGGCTCCGCCGCCCTGATCGAGTGGGTGCGCGCCGTGCACCAGCACGGCGGCATGCTCTACGCCGCCTGCACCGGCAGCCTGGTGCTCGCGGCCGCCGGCCTGCTCGACGGCGAGGCGGCGACCACGCACTGGATGGCCGAGCCGGCCGCGCGCCAGCTCTTCCCGCGCGTGAAGTGGCAGACCGACAACATGCTGGTCGAGGCCGAGCGCATCGTGAGCTCGGGCGGCGGCAACAGTTGCCAGGGCCTGGGGCTCGCGCTGGTGGAGAAATACATGGGCGCGGTGGTGGCGACCGCCATGGCCCGCATGATGGTGATGGACCCGCGCAACGATTCGCAGGGCGCCTACCGGCAGTGGGCGCTGGAGTCGCAGCACAGCGACACCCGCCTCAACGCCCTGCAGCGCTGGATCGCCGAGAACTACCGGCGCCCGCTCTCGCTGGAAGACATGGCGGCGCAGGCCGGCATGACCGTGCGCACGCTGATCCGCCACTTCAACCGCACGCTCGGCATGACGCCGGCGCAGTACCTGCAGCGCATCCGGGTGGAAGCCGCGATGGACGCCCTGCAGTGGACACAGAATCCCGTGAAGCAGATCGCCTGGGATGTGGGCTACGAGGACGTGAATTCCTTCCAGCGCCTGTTCAAGCGCCAGACGGGCCTTTCGATGGTGGATTACCGGCGCAAGTTCGCGGTGCGGCAGGCCGGCGCGGGCCAGGCCGAATCGACCTTCCGCCTCGCCACCATGCGCCGGGGCGCAAACGCGGCAGGTGCGGGCGCCTGACACGATCCGGCGTGCAACACCTGACACGTCGCACGCCGCTCAGGCGCTGCATGAAACCTTACTTTCCCGAATTTCCCTGGTGCACCGGCATCGACAGGAGCGGCCAGGGACACGACCTGGCGAAAGCGGTGTGACCGCCGACTCCACCTTGTTTTGCAAGGCCTGTTTGCCGCCGTGAGCAGGCAGAAAAGCGAGGAGACCATTCCCATGATCCTTTGGTAGTGGGCTCAAGTCCCGGCGGGCCCACCCATTCCTGAACCGCCGCCTGCAGGCTGGGACTCCCGGCCTTCGCCCCAGCGGGCCCACCATTCGCGAAGCCTCAAGCGCCCGCAATCCACGCGGGAAACCGGCTGAGCCTCAACGTTCGGGCACGGCAACATCGCAGCTCTCCGCCAGCTCGGGCAGGAGCACCTCCACGCGATTACGTCCCTTTTTCTTGGCTTGGTAGAGGGCCTCATCCGCGACACGAGCCAATGTCCCCGCGGGAGTATCGGGGCGGTGCTCATTGCAGGTCACCCCGAAGCTGGCGCTGATGGTAAAGCTCTCGCCGTTGTCCGCCGTGATACGGATCTCCGTGAGCTGAACCCGACAGCGCTCCAGCAGCGCCAGTGCACCCGGCAGCGACGTCTCAGGCAACACCAGCAAGAACTCTTCACCCCCGTAGCGGCCCACCGCATCGCACTCGCGCACCGCTTCCCTCAGTGTCTTGGCCGCTTCTTGCAAGACACGGTCTCCGCTGGGGTGTCCCCACGTGTCATTGATGTTCTTGAAATGATCGAGGTCGAGCAACGCCACCGTGAGCGGCGCGCCCAGGCGGGCACTCCGCTGCACCTCGGCCTCGAGCCGCGCCAGGATGCTGCGCCGGTTGTGCACACGGGTCAGCGCATCGGTCAGGCTGATCGCGCGAATCTGTGCTTCGCGCTCGCGCCAGCGGCCGAAGATCTGGTAGGCCAGAGTCCACACCACGACCACGATCAGCGTCAGGATGACGAAATTGCTGAAGATCCAGTACGGCGCATGATGCTGGTACGCATTGCTTCCCGCCGGGAGGATGGAGGCATAGGGAATCCAGCCCAGCGCACCGGCATAGGCAATGCCCAGGACAGCGAGCTTCGAAATGACATAGGAGGGAAAGACGATGCTGCGCCGGAACAGCAGGAAGCCCAGCATGGGCGAGGCCATCAGGATTGCCCCGGTGGGCAGGTAAAACGTGCCTAGCGGATAGCCCATGAACAGCAGGGCGAAGGAGTAATACAGCAGGGCAAGGTGCTGGAACCAGCGCGCATCCGGCATTCGCGTACGCAGGCGCCAGGCCACAACCAGCAGCGCCATGGCGCCCGCCATCAGCCCCGCCAGCTGCCAGACATAGTGCTGCGCCACCCGCACATCCACCAGCGCGGCACGGTCCG
>JAJNBO010000430.1 GCA_021156245.1 Ramlibacter sp.
CGTTCGGGTCCTTGCGCGAAGGACCTTCGACAAGGATGCGCTGCACGGTGCCGACGCGGCTGGCGCTGATGCGGCGCACGTTCTCCTCCAGCACCGCCTGCAGGTGCTGCAGGCGCTTCAACTTCTCCTCGTGCGGCGTGTCGTCGTGCAGCGCGGCTGCGGGCGTGCCGGGGCGCGGGCTGAAGATGAAGGAGAAGCTGGCGTCGTACCCGACGTCGGTGACCAGCTTCATCATCTTCGCGAAGTCGTCCTCGGTCTCGCCCGGGAAACCGACGATGAAATCGCTGGAGAGCGACAGCTGCGGCCGCACCGCCCGCAGCTTGCGGATGGCGCTCTTGTACTCCATGGCGGTGTAGCCGCGCTTCATCGCCATCAGGATGCGGTCGCTGCCATGCTGCACGGGCAGGTGCAGGTGGCTCACGAGCTGCGGCACCTTGGCATACACGTCGACCAGCCGCTGCGTGAACTCGTTCGGGTGGCTGGTCGTGTAGCGGATGCGCTCGATGCCGGGGATCTCCGCCACGTACTCGATCAGCAGCGCGAAGTCCGCGATGTCGGCGGTGTCGCCCATCTGGCCGCGGTACGCGTTGACGTTCTGCCCGAGCAGCGTCACTTCCTTGACGCCCTGGTCCGCCAGCCCGGCGACCTCGACCAGCACGTCGTCGAACGGACGCGACACTTCCTCGCCGCGCGTGTAAGGCACCACGCAATAACTGCAGTACTTGGAGCAGCCTTCCATGATGGATACGAAGGCGGAGGCGCCTTCCACCCGCGCCGGCGGCAGGTGGTCGAACTTCTCGATCTCGGGAAAGCTGATGTCCACCTGCGGCCGCTGCTGCTGCTGGCGCGCCGCCAGCAGTTCGGGCAGGCGGTGCAGCGTCTGCGGGCCGAACACCACGTCGACGTACGGCGCGCGCTCGATGATGGCCGCGCCTTCCTGGCTGGCGACGCAGCCGCCGACGCCGATCAGTACGCCCTTGCTCTTGAGGTGCTTGACGCGCCCCAGGTCCGAGAACACCTTCTCCTGGGCCTTCTCGCGGACCGAGCAAGTGTTGAAGAGGATCAGGTCGGCCTGCTCCGGATCCTGCGTCGGTTCGTATCCTTCGGCCGCGTTCATCACGTCCGCCATCTTGTCCGAGTCGTACTCGTTCATCTGGCAGCCGAAGGTCTTGATGTAGACCTTTTTCATGGCGTCGCTCACGGGATCAGCGGGCTGATGAGGGTGCGCGCCGACCAGACCAGGTTGAGCAGTTCATAGAAGCGCAGGTAGCCTTCGGGGTCGCCGGTGGAGACGCCGCCCACTTTCGTGAATTCCTCGTAATTGAGCAGCCAGACCTCGTGCACCATGCCGGACGCGTCGCGGCGGTACACGGTGTAGAGCGTCTTGCCCGCGAGCTGGCCGGTCAGCATCAGCATGTTGTTGCGGTCACGGATGCGGGCGCCGGGCGAGAAGCGGTCCGCCACGCCGTTGACGGCGATGACGGGCGGAGTGGCGCTGACGGTGATGACGGCGGGCTTCACGTCGCGTGGCGCTTCGCGCACGAGGGTAGGTTGGCCGGGCGACAGCGGCGGGGGCGGCTGCTGCGCGAAGGCGCCGGCGGCCGCGAGGGCGAGCGCCGCGGTCAGGAAACGGGTCCAGCGGTTCATGGTGTAGATCCAGAGGCTGCAATGACAAAGGCACTGTGCGGGACAGTGCCTTGGGTGTCAACGCGGGGCGTTGTTATCCGCTTCAATGCTGGGGTGCCAGAGCCACTTGCCGCTGCCGCCTCAACCGTCCCGAATCGCCTCGGCCTGGAAATCGCGGCGCGGCTGGCCGCCGTGGGCGCGTGGTGCCTGTCCCTTCGGACCATGACGTTCCACGCATCGAGCGAGTGGGTGGAGTTGCACGACTTCACCGAAGGGGAGCGGCCCAGCTTGCGTGCAGTGTTGCGCACGGCCTGCCGTTCGCAGCGCCCACTGCTGTACGAGGCCTTGCGCGACTGCGCGCGGCGGCGGGAACCCTTCGACCTGACGCTGGCCATGGAGACGCCGGCCGGCCGGAGCCTCTGCATGCGGATGCTGGGGGAACCCGTCGAGGAAAACGGCGTCGTGGTCGCCATCCGGGGCGCGTGCCAGGACGTGACCGAGCAGACCCGGCGTGCGGCCGAGGCCAGGCGCTTGTCCGAGAGGCTCTCGGAGACGCTGGACTCCATGACCGACGGGTTCATGTGCTGGGACCGCGAGTGGCGCATCACCTACATCAACGCCGCCGCCGAGGCGGGGGCTGGCGTACGCGGGGAGCGGGTGATCGGCCGTCGCATGGCGGAGGTCTTCCCGGCCTTTGCCGGCAGCGAGTTCGAGCGTCAGTACCAGGAAGCGTGGGCCGAGATGGCGCCCCGCCGTTTCGAGGCGCTCGTGCCCGGCTACGGCCGCTGGCTGGAGGTGCGGTGCTTTCCGTCCGAGGACCGGTTCGCGATCTATTTCCAGGACGTCAGCGAGCGGCGCGAGCTCCTGGCGCAGCTGCAGCAGCACAGCGAACGACTCGAACGTGAAGTGGAGCAGCGCACGGAGCAGTTGCGCAGCTTGAACGCCGAGCTCAGCACGTTCGCGACCGCGGTGGCCCACGACGTTCGCACGCCTTTGGCCGCCATCGGTGGTTTTTCGCAGGCTTTGCAGGAACGGCTGGAGCGGCTCGGCGACACCAAGGCGCAGCATTACCTGTCGCGCATCCGCAGCGCGGTCGACCGGGCGGAACTGCTGCTGCGCGCCTTGCTGGACCTGGCGCGCATAGGGCAGGCGCCGCTCGAGTTCGTGGAACTGGATCTCAGCGCCCTGGCGCTGGATTGCGTGGAGGACCTGCGCGCGGCACATCCCGGCCGCACGGTCGAGACGCGCGTGGCGCGTGGCCTGCTAGCTGTGGCCGACCGGCGCCTGTTGCGCACCCTGCTCGACAACCTGCTGGGCAACGCGTTCAAGTTCACCGCCGGCATCGAACACCCCGTGGTCGAGGTAGGGCAGCGCGAGGCCGGCGTCTTCTTCGTCAAGGACAACGGCGTCGGCTTCGACGCGATGCGCGCGGGGGACGTCTTCACGCCCTTCAAGCGTTGCCACGGCGAGCACGAATTTCCGGGCACCGGCATCGGGCTGGCCAGCGCGCGCCGCGTCGTGGACCGCCATGGCGGCCGGATCTGGGCCGAGTCCCGGGAGGGCGACGGCGCAACCATCTGGTTCACCCTGCGGGGGCACCTGCCGTTGCCGTGAGTATCCCTGCGCCTTGCGGCAGGGCTACCTGGATCAGGGCGCCGGGTCGCGTGCGCCAGGACCCTGTTGGAACGTGGCGCGAAGGCGGTGCACGAGTCCGTCGAGGGAATCGGGCTTGACGAACGCCTCTTCGGCCCCCGCGCCCAGGCAGCGCTGGGTGTCCTGCGGGCTCAATGCCGCCGACAGGATGACGATCCGCGCCCGGCAGCCGCGCGCACGCAGCTCCCGCGCCACCTGGTCCCCGTCCAGCCGCGGCATGTGCAGGTCCAGCAGGATGGCGTCGACGGCTTCGTGTTCGCTGAACGCGCGCAGCATCCCCTGGCCGCAGTCGAAGCGCGACACGCGCGGGCAGTCCAGATACTCCTCGAGGGCCAGTGCGATCAGGTCGCGGTAGGACGCGTCGTCGTCCACCACGCAGACATGTTGAAGCATGGCGGATCGTACTGTTGCCGTACGGGTTAAGGGGAACACCGTAACAGTCCCCGCGCAGGCAAGAGACCCGGGCGCCTAGACGTTGGCGCGGAAGAAGGCCACGGTGCGCGCCCAGGCCTGCTGGGCCGCTGCGGCGTCGTAGCGCGGCGTCGTGTCGTTGTTGAAGCCGTGCTGCGTCCCCGGATACTGGTGCACGGCGTACTTGACGCCCGCCGCCTTCAGCGCCGCCTCGTAGGCGGGCCAGGCCGCGTTGATGCGCTCGTCCACCGCCGCCAGGTGAACCAGCAAGGGCGCGCGCACCTTGGACGCCTCTTCCGGTGCGGGCGAGTTGCCGTAGAAGGGAACGGACGCATTCAGGTCCGGCAGCTGCGTGGCGAGCCAGTGCGCCATGCCGCCGCCGTAGCAGAAGCCCACGGCGCCCATCTTGCCGTTGCCGTCGTTGCGCGCGCGCAGCCAGGCCGCGGCGGCCAGGAAGTCCTGGCGCGTCCTGGACTGGTCCAGCGTGGCGAAGGCGGTCCGGGCCTTGTCTTCGTCGCCGGGATAGCCGCCCACCGGGGTGAGCGCGTCGGGGGCGAACGCCATGAATCCGTCGAGGGCGAGCCGGCGCGTGATGTCCTCGATGTGCGGGTTGAGGCCGCGGTTCTCGTGGATGACCAGCACGGTGGGCAGGCGCGTCGCGCCGGCGGATGCGGGGCGCGCCAGGTAGCCCTTGATGCTGCCGTATCCCGATGGCGAGGCCACCGTCACGTTCTCCGTTTTCAGGCGTGGATCGTCGGGCTTGACCTGCTGGCCGGCCGCGAAGTTGGGGCTGAGCGCGGCGAGCAGGCCCGCGGCGGTGACGCCCGCCTTCGCGAAGCGCTGCGCCTGGTTCAGGAAGCCGCGTCGGTCGACCGCTCCGTGCACGTAGGCGTCGAAGAGGATCAGCAGTTCCTGGTCGAAGTCCTGCGCGGTCAGGCGAGGCGGCATGGCGGCTCCCGTGGAA
>JAJNBO010000431.1 GCA_021156245.1 Ramlibacter sp.
GGATCCGCTGATGAACCCGTACCTGGGCTTTGCCGCCATGCTGATGGCCGGGCTGGACGGCGTGGAGAACAAGATCCACCCGGGCGAAGCCGCCACCAAGGACCTGTACCACCTGCCGCCGGAAGAGGACGCGAAGATCCCGACCGTCTGCCACAGCCTCGACCAGGCGCTGGAGTACCTGGACAACGACCGGGCGTTCCTGACCAAGGGCGGCGTGTTCACCGATGCCATGATCGACGCCTACATCGAGCTGAAGATGTCGGAAGTCACCCGCTTCCGCATGACGACGCACCCGATCGAGTTCGACATGTACTACTCGCTGTAAACGACGCGCGCGTCGTCCCCGCGCAGGCGGGGATCCACTGTGACAAAAAACAGTGAGCGTGGATTGGGGGCGACTGTTGTCGCCCCTTTTCTTTGTAAATCAACAGCTTAATTGGCAATCTGAAGAGTTTGCGCGATACTGGAAAGCCGTCCTGCGCATCCCCGATGCAAGGAGCAACGCCATGAAATCCGCTTACCTTCTGATTCCCCTCGCAGCAGTCGCTTTCACTGGCGCTGCTTCCGCACAGGCCAAGATCTTCCGTTGCGGCAACACCTACACCAACGACGAAGTCCAGGCCAAGGCCCAGAACTGCAAGCTCGTCGAGGGCGGCAACGTCACGGTCGTGCAGGGCACGCGGGTGTCGGCTCCGTTGGAGGGAAGCAACCGCGGCAAGGTGGTCACGGCGCCCGCCGTGGGCACCCAGCGCATCGATTCCGGAGACCAGAAAGCCCGCGACAGCGACGCCCGCGGCATCCTGGAAGCCGAGCTCAAGAAGGCCGAGGCGCGCCTGGCGGAGCTGCAGAAGGAATTCAACAACGGCGAGCCCGAGAAGCTGGGCCCCGAAACCCGCAATCACCAGAAGTACCTCGACCGCGTCGCCGACCTGAAGGCGAACATCGAGCGCACCGAGAAAGACATTGCGGGACTCAAGCGCGAACTGGGCCGGGCCGGCAACGCCACGCCGACCGCCATCAACAAATAGGGCTTCTGCCGAGCTCCTTGCGGCAACGCAGCAAAATGGCGGCTTGACCACCAAGCCCGCTTCCGCCTTCCGCTTCCAGTCCTTCGACCTGCTGGCCACGCTCGTGGCGGTGGTGCGGGGCGATGGCACAGTGCTCTTCGCCAACTCCGCGCTCGAGGATGCGCTGGGCACCTCGCGCCGCTCCATCGAGGGCGCCAGCTTCCTCCCGCTGTTCACCGAGCCCGCGGTGCTGCGGACCGCCCTCGACGGCGCCCGGATCAACGAATACGCCGCCTTGCGCTACGACGCGCGGCTGGTGCGCCAGCAGGGCGAGCCGATGCCCGTGCACGTGGTGCTGGCGCAGACGGACACGTCCGACGAATTCGTGGTGGAGCTGCTGCCGCTGGAAGCGCAAACCCGGCAGGACCGGGAAGAGCGCCTGATCGACCAAGCGCAGGCGAACAAGGAGCTGATCCGCAACCTGGCGCACGAGATCAAGAACCCGCTCGGCGGCATCCGCGGCGCCGCGCAGCTGCTCGAGATGGAGATCGACTCGCGCGAGCTGAAGGAATACACGCGCGTCATCATCCACGAGGCCGATCGCCTGCAGACGCTGGTGGACCGCCTGCTGGCGCCGCACCGCCGGCCGCACGTGGTGGGCGACGTGAACATCCACGAGGTGTGCGAGCGGGTCCGCTCGCTGATCCTGGCGGAGTTCCCCAAGGGCCTGCGGGTGATCCGTGACTACGACACCTCGATTCCGGAATTCCGCGGCGACCGGGAGCAGCTGATCCAGGCGGTCCTGAACATCGCCCACAACGCCTGCCAGGCGCTGACGGACCGCATCGCCGCGGGCGACGCGCAGCTCACGTTCAAGACGCGCATCGGCCGACAGGTGACATTTGGAAAGCAGCGCTATCGACTGGCACTGGACTTGCATGTCATCGACAACGGGCCCGGCGTGCCGGACTCGATCAAGGACCGCATCTTTTTCCCGCTGGTGTCCGGGCGGGAAGGCGGGTCCGGCCTGGGGCTGACGCTGGCGCAAACCTTCGTGCAGCAGCACCATGGCCTGATCGAGTGCGACAGCGCGCCGGGGCGGACGGATTTCAAGATCCTCATCCCCTTGCCCTGACCGACACACAACGTTTTGCTTGCCTGAGGTGATACAGAGAACATGAAGCCGATCTGGATCGTTGACGATGACCAATCCATCCGCTTCGTGCTCGAAAAAGCGCTGATGCGCGAGGACCTCCCGACGCGCAGCTTCACCAACGCGCGCGAAGTGATGACCGCCCTCGACGCCGCGAACGACGAGGACGGCCCGCAGATCCTGGTGAGCGACATCCGCATGCCGGGCGGCAGCGGCCTGGACCTGCTGACGCGCGTGAAGGAGAAGCATCCCGGGCTGCCCGTGATCATCATGACGGCGTTCTCCGACCTGGACAGCGCGGTGTCCGCCTTCCAGGGCGGCGCGTTCGAGTACCTGCCCAAGCCCTTCGACCTGCCCAAGGCGATCGAGCTGATCCGCCGCGCGGTGGAGGAAAGCCAGCGCGAGGAAGTGGCCGAAGAGCGCATGGCTGCCGCGCCGGAGATGCTGGGGCAGGCGCCGGCGATGCAGGACGTGTTCCGCGCCATCGGGCGGCTGTCCCAATCCAACGTGACGGTGATGATCACCGGCGAGTCCGGCTCCGGCAAGGAGCTGGTGGCGCGCGCGCTGCACAAGCATTCGCCGCGCGCCAGCGGCCCCTTCGTCGCGATCAACACGGCCGCCATTCCGAAGGACCTGCTGGAGTCCGAGCTGTTCGGGCACGAGCGCGGTGCGTTCACGGGCGCGCAGACCATGCGCCGCGGCCGGTTCGAGCAGGCGGAGGGCGGCACGCTGTTCCTCGACGAGATCGGCGACATGCCGTTCGACCTGCAGACCCGCCTCTTGCGCGTGCTGTCCGACGGCCACTTCTATCGCGTGGGCGGACACAACGCCGTGAAGGCGAATGTTCGCGTCATCGCCGCCACCCACCAGGACCTGGAGCAGCGCGTCAAGGACGGCGGGTTCCGCGAGGACCTGTTCCACCGCCTCAACGTGATCCGGCTGCGCCTGCCTGCCTTGCGCGAGCGGCTGGAAGACATCCCGATGCTGGCGCGCCACTTCCTGCAG
>JAJNBO010000432.1 GCA_021156245.1 Ramlibacter sp.
GCACTCGCCGCGCGCTTGCCGGAGTACATGCTGCCGCAGCACCTGGTGGTGCTGGATGCGCTGCCGCTCACCGCCAACGGCAAGGTCGACCGCGCCCAGTTGGCAGCCCTGCCCTGGGAGCCCGAGGCCGACCACGCGCCGCCAGGTGCGGAAAAGGCAGCGCAGGGCACCGCCCTGGAGCAGAAGATCGCGGAGACCATGGCGCGCGTGCTCCGTCGTCCCGAGGTCAGCCCGGATGCGGACTTCTTCGACCAGGGCGGGGACTCGCTGATGGCGGTGCTGCTGCTGCTCGAACTGGAGAACGTGCTCGGGATCAAGCTGTCGCCGGACATCCTGTTCGAACATTCCAGCGTGCGCGCGCTGGCGGCGCAGGTGAAGGGCGAGTTCTCGCGTTCCCCGAGGCCGCTGCTGTTGAATGGCAGCCCGCAGGCGCCGGCCGTGTTCATGCTGCTCGGCGTGCACCTGTACCGTGAACTCGCGCGCCGCATGGAAGGCCGCTTCGCCGCCTACGGCGTCTACGCCGGCCGCGAGCTCCTGATGTTCGAGGAGGGCGCGGCGGGCCCGACGGTGCAGGAGCTCGCGCAGGACTACCTCGAGATCATCCGCCAGCAGCAGCCCCACGGCCCCTACCGCCTGGTCGGGATGTCGTTCGGCGGCGTGGTCGCGTACGAGGTGGCGCAGCAGCTGCGCGGCCTCGGCGAAGAGGTCGCCTTCCTCGGCCTGCTGGACGCGGTGCTGCCGCAGAACCGGTGGGATCGCCTGAAACGGCTGCTGTCGATGCGGCCCTGGCAGTTCGCCGAGGCGGTTGCGCTGCGCATCCTCAAGCGCGTGCGGCCGCAGCAGGCCACGAGTTCCCCGCGACGCGCCGAGTTCACCCGCTATGACGAGAAGGCGCAGCAGTCCCCGCTGGACCGGCGGCGGCAGGAGGCGTACCGCCGCGCGATGCAGGGCTACCTGTCGCAAGTCCGTCCCTGGAAGGGCGACGCGACGCTGATCGCCTCCGGGCAACGACTCGCGCGCGACCTGTTGCAGCGGCCGCACTGCGGCTGGAAGCGGCACGTGGACTGGCTGGACCTGCACACCGTCGACGCGGACCACCTGGGCCTGCTCGAACCGCCGAAGGTGGACGAGGTCGCCGCAATCCTGCTGGCGGCCCTGGAGCGCGCCGAGGCGCAGCGGCCCGAAGCCGCCGATCCCGTCATCGCCCCGGCCTAGGCAGCCCGGCCGTGCCGCGACAATACGCGGCATGCAACGTTCCTTCTTCGGCCTGGCGCTGGTGCTCGGCCTGGTCTCCGCCGTGGGCCCCTTCGCCATCGACATGTACCTGCCGGCCCTGCCCACCATCGGGCAGGCGCTCGGGGCTTCGCCGGGCGCCGTGCAGGCCACGCTCATCGCCTTCTTCCTCGCGCTGGGGGCAGGGCAGGTGGTCTACGGACCGGTATCGGACATGCTGGGGCGCAAGGCTCCGCTGTATTTCGGGCTGGCGCTGTTCGGCGCCAGCAGCATCGGCTGTGCGCTGGCGCCCGATGCCGGCACGCTGATCGCCTTGCGCTTCCTGCAGGGGCTGGGCGCCTGCGCCGGCATGGTGATTCCTCGGGCGGTGGTGCGGGACCTGCACACGGGCCCGGACGCCGCCCGCCTGATGTCGATGCTGATGCTGGTCTTCAGCGTCTCGCCCATCCTCGCGCCACTCACCGGCAGCCTCCTGATCGACAGCTTCGGCTGGCGCGCGGTGTTCTGGGCCGTCGCGGTCGCGGCGGTGCTCTCCGCCGTCCTGCTGTTCACTAGCCTGCCGGAGACACGGCCGCCGCAAGAGCGCGTGGGCAGCAGCTTCAGCGGCGCGCTCCAGGCGTATGGGATGCTGCTGCGCGACAGTCACTTCCTGGGGCTGTCGCTCATCGGCGGTTTCGGCGTGGCCAGCTTCTTCGCCTACCTGGCGAATTCCTCCTTCGTCCTGATCGACCACTACGGCCTCAGCCCGCGCCAGTACAGCGTGGCCTTCGCGGCCAACGCCGCATCGTTCATCGGCGTGTCGCAGCTCACCGCGCGCTGGGGCGCGCGCTTCGGGCTGGGGCCGATGGTGAAGGTGGCGGTGACGGCGTATGCCGCGGTCATGGCGGTGGCCTTCGCCCTGCAGCTGGCGGGCATCGACAGCCTGGCCGTGATGCTGGGCCTGCTGTTCGTCGGCTACGGGGCGCTGGGCCTGGTGGTGCCCGCGACCATGGTGCTGTCGATGGAGGAGCACGGCACGATCGCCGGCACCGCGTCGGCGCTAGGGGGAACGCTGCATTTCGTCGCCGGCATCGCCGTCATGGGGCTGCTCGCGCCGTTCGCCAACGGCAACCCGTTGCCCATGCTCGCCGGCATCGCGGGCAGCGCGCTCCTCGCCTGCGCGCTGGCGTGGGGGACGCTGCGCCGCGGCTGAGCCTTCAGCCCTGCTGGCGCAGGCGAAACCGTTGCAGCTTGCCGGTTTCCGTGCGCGGCAGCGTGGCCACGAAGTCGATCTCGCGCGGGTACTTGAAGGGCGCGATAGTGGCCTTCACGTGGTCCTGCAGCGCCTTCGTCATCGCCGCGTCGCCCGCGTGCCCCGGCTTCAGCACGCAGAAGGCCTTGACGATCATGCCGCGCTCGTCGTCGGGCTTGCCGATCACGCCGCATTCCGCCACGGCCGGGTGCTTCAGCAAGGCGTCTTCCACCTCGGGGCCGCCGACGTTGTAGCCGGCGGTGATGATCATGTCGTCCGCGCGGGCCTGGTAGAAGAAGTAGCCGTCGTCGTCCTGCACGAAGGCGTCGCCGGGATAGTTCCAGCCGTCCTTGACGTAGTTGGCCTGGCGGACATCGTCCAGGTACTTGCACCCTGTCGGCCCGACCACGGCCAGCTTGCCGACCGTGCCGCGCGGAACTTCCCTGCCCTCGTCGTCCACCACGCGCGCCGTGTAGCCCGGCACCGCCTTGCCGATGGCGCCGCGGCGCACGTCGTCGCCCGCCGACGAGATGAAGATGTGGAACATCTCGGTGGCGCCGATGCCGTCCAGCATCTCCAGGCCGCTCGCCTGCTTCCAGAGCTGGCGCGTGGCGTCGGGCAGGCCCTCGCCCGCGCTCACGCTGATGCGCAGGCGGCCGATGCCGAGTTCGCGCGCGAACGGCGCGGCCTGGCGATAG
>JAJNBO010000433.1 GCA_021156245.1 Ramlibacter sp.
CGTCGTTGCGGTCACGGGTCAAGCCGGCCAGGCTTGACCCGCGCCCACGCCTAGCCTGCGCCCCCTTCTCGACCCAACGCAGGCCCGCCTCTCTGCCGCGCAGACTCCTGGCTCAGGGCGCCGACCTCGCCGGCCAGCCGGCCAAGCACCGGCGCCCAGTCGCCCGGCTGCTCCTGGCGCAGCAGCGTGTGCCGCGGATACCAGGGCGAGTCCTGGCGATCGGACAGCCAGCGCCAGTCCGCCGCATGCGCCAGCAGCAGGAACGTGCGTGCGCCCAGCGCGCCCGCGAGGTGGCCGATCGACGTGTCCACGCACACCACGGCGTCCAGCGACGCGATCTGTGCCGCCGTGTGTTCGAAGGTGTTCTGCTCGAAGCACCGGATGCGCCCGTCGCTCTCGATGAGGCGGGCATCGTCGGGCGCAACTTCCTTCTGCAGGCTCCAGTAGCTCGCGTGCGCCGGCAGGCCGGCCAGCAAGGCCGCGAGGGGAAGGGAGCGGCGGTCGTCATGCGGATGCAGCGGGTTGCCGGACCAGGCCAGGCCGATCCGCGGTGCGCGCGTGCCTTCCATCTCCTTGCGCCACCGCAGGACGAGCCCGGGATGCGGTTGCACGTAGGGAGTGGGCGCAGGGATGGTGTCCACGGTCGTGCCGCACGCGAACGGCATCGACATCAGCGCGCCATGGAAGTCGTACGCGCCCGTTTCCTCCCCGCGTGCAATCACATCGCCGAGGCCGGGCTGTCCGCGCAGCAGGGATACCAGGGGTTTCTGCACCTCGAGCAGGACCTTCGCGCCTTTCGCCTGCAGCAGGCAGGCGTAGCGACAGAACTGCAGCGTGTCGCCCAGGCCCTGCTCGGCGTGCAGCAGGATCGTGCGGCCTTCCAGCGGTTCCTGGCCTGTCCAGGCGGGCGCAGCGAAGCGCCGCTTCGTGTCGTGCAGCGCCGGCATGCGCAGCCGCCACTCGTACTCGCGCCACCCGCGTTGCAGTTCGCCCATCGCGAGAAAGGCGACCGCGTAATTCCAGTGCACGTCCGCGCTGGCGGGATCCAGTGCGAGCGCCTTTTCGTAGCAAGGCAGGGCCTCGTCGTAGCGATGCATCGCGCGCAGCACGTTGCCCAGGTTCATCTGGACGTCGGCATCGCGCGGGCGCGCCGCGGCCACTTTGCGGTACAGGTCGAGGGCCTGTTCGTGCCGGCCCAGCTCCAGCAAGGCGTTCGCGAGGTTGACCTCGACGTCGACACTGCCCGGCCGGAGCGCCAGCGCCCGCTCGTGCCGCGCGCGGGCTTCCTCGTAGCGCTTCAGCTCGTACAGTGCGACACCCAGGTTCATCTCGGTCTCGGCCGCGTCCGGATCGAGCGCCAACGAACGTTCGTAGTGCGCGATGGCCTCCTCGTAGCGCCCGAGCTGGTGGTTCAGCATGCCCAGGTTGGACAGTGCCAGTGCGTGTCCGGGCGCGATGCGCAGCACCTCGCGGTACAGGATCTCGGCCAGCGGCAGCTGGCCCTGCTTGTGCAGCGCGAGGGCCTCGGCAAAGCGCTGCTGGGCGCCGGCGCTCACGTGTGGCTCTTCTCTTCGATCAGCGTGGAGCCGAGCAGCAGGTTGATGCGGCGCTTGACCGCCGCGCGGCGGTCGTTGCCCGCGTAGATGCTGCGCGCGCTGCGCACGAAGGACTCGTCGAATCGCGCTTCGCGTTCGCAGGCGCGCACCGTGTTCTCCAGGTCCCAGAGCTGCTCGTTGATGCCGCGCAACTCCGCTTCCAGCGCGTCGAGTTCGCCGCGGCGCGCAGTGGTCGCCGCCACCCCATCGGCGATCTCCGCCAGCAGCGCGAGTTCGCGCTCCACGTTCGCGCGCTGGTCCGCCGAAGCGATGCGCTCGCGCTTGATCTGCAGGATGGTCTTCTTGTCGAAGAGTTCTCCGGCGGCGACGGGGATGAGGATCGGCACGCTCATGCGGGGATTCTATGCATAGCGCTTCGTGCGCAAGTTGTTCTTCATCTCGCGCAACAAGGGCTGCAGGCGGGGGCCGCCGATGCGCAGCGCCACGGTGGTGGCCAGCACGTCGATGATCATGAGGTGCAGCAGGCGCGACACCATCGGGCTGTAGCGGTCGTAGCCTTCCGGGTGGTCGGCCGCGAGGTGGATGTGGCCGGCGGTGGACAAGGGGGAGCCGGTGGCCGTGAGCACGATGGTGGTGGCCCCGTTGCGCCGTGCGATGTCGCAGGCATCCATCAGGTCACGCGTGCGGCCCGAGTTGGAGATCACCACCACGCAGTCGCCCGGGCCCAGCAGCGTCGCGCTCATCACCTGCATGTGCCCGTCGCTGTACGCGATGGTGTTCACCCCGAGGCGGAAGAACTTGTGCTGCGCGTCGAGCGCGACGATGCCCGAGTTGCCGACGCCATAGAACTCGATGCGGCGCCCGGTCTTGTACGTCGCTGCCAGCGCCTCCACCGCCTTGTCGATCGCGAAGGTGGAGGCGTCGTTGCGGTACTTCAGGAAGGCAGCGACGGCGTTGTCGATCACCTTGACCAGCACGTCGCCGGTCTTGTCGTCCGCGTCCACGTTGCGGTGGATGAAGGGGACGCCCTCGCTCACGCTGCCGGCGAGCTTGAGCTTGAAGTCCGACAGGCCGTCGTAGCCCATGCTGCGGCAAAAGCGCACCACCGTCGGCTTGCTGACGTGCGCACGCTCGGCCAGCTCGCTGATCGGGAGGTTCGCGAAGGCGCGAGGGTCCCCCAGCACGAGGCGCGCCACCCGCTGCTCCGCGGGCGCAAGCGACGGCATGGAGGCCTTGATGCGGTCTAGCACGGCGCCAAGGTGGGGGCTAACATTCTTCGGACCAGCAGAAGCCGTCGCGCGCGATCATGGCGCTGGATGCGCTGGGGCCCCAGGTGCCAGCGGCGTAGGGGCGTGGACCGCGCGAGTCCGCGGCCCAGTGCTCCATGATCGGTTCCACCCAGCGCCACGCTTCCTCCTGCTCGTCGCTGCGCACGAACAGGTTCAGCCGGCCGGCAATCACGTCCAGCAGCAGGCGCTCGTAGGCGCCCACGCGCTCGGAGCCGAAGCGCTTGTCGAAATCCAGGTCCAGGTGCACCGGCGCCAGGGCTTGCCCGTTGCGGCGGTTCTCCTGCCCCTGCGCCAGCAGGTGCAACTGCATGAACCGGGCGGCGCCTGGAAGATCGCATGGGGCGCCTCCCGGAAGTTCACCAGGATGTGTGCTTCGCGAGCGGCCAAGCGCTTGCCGGTGCGGATGTAGAACGGCACGCCGGCCCAGCGCCAGCTGGCGATCTCGGCGCGCAATGCGACGAAGGTCTCGGTCTGGCTTCCCGGATCTACCCCGGCTTCCTCTCGATAGCCGGGCACCTGCTGGCCGCCGGCGTTGCCCGCGGCGTACTGTCCGCGCACCACGTGCTGGTCCAGCGTTTCGGGCGTCCAGCGCACGAGCGAGCGCAGCACCTTCAGCTTCTCGTCGCGGATCGCGTCGGCATGCGAGTTGATCGGCGGCTCCATCGCCAGCGCGCAGAGCAGTTGCAGCGCATGGTTCTGCACCATGTCGCGCAGGGCACCCGTCTTGTCGTAGAAAGCGCCGCGCTTTTCCACGCCCATGTCCTCGGCGATGGTGATCTGGATGTTGGAGATGTGCTCGCGCCGCCACACCGGCTCGAACAGCGCGTTGCCGAAACGCATGGCGAACAGGTTCTGCACCGCCGGCTTGCCGAGGTAGTGGTCGATGCGGAAGATCTGGCGCTCGTCGAGCACGCGGCGCACCACGTCGTTGATCTCGCGGTTCGACGCGAGGTCGTGGCCGAGTGGCTTTTCCAGCACGAGCCGCGTGTTGGGCCGGTTCAGGCCCGCGGCCGCGATCTGCTCGCACACCCGCGTGAACAGGTCCGGCGCGGTCGCCAGGTACATCACCACCGTTTCGGCCTGGCGCTCTTGCAGCGTGGCGGCCAGCCGGGCGTAGTCCTGCGGCCGGGACAGGTCCATGCGCAGGAAGTGCAGCAGCCCCGCGAAGCGGTCGAATTCCTCGGGGCTCGGGCGCTTGGCCAGTTCGACGTTGTCGAACCGAGAACGGATCAACTCGCGGTACTGGTTGTCGCTGAGGTCGTCGCGCCCGATGCCGATGATGCGGCCGCCTTCGGGCAGGGTGCCGTGGCGAAAGGCCTGGAACAGCGCCGGCATCAGCTTGCGCCACGACAGGTCGCCGGTGCCGCCGAAGAGGACGAGGTCGAAGCTCATGGCTCTCCTTGAATTTGCATGCCGGCAATGTAACTTGGTTTCATGCCGGCTCGCGCGACTTGCCCCGCAAGGAACAGGGCGTGCTGCTGCCTCTGGTGTTAACCCCGACCATCCATGGACCGGGCCGCGGCTAAGCTGGGGACGTGTAATTCCGTTACTTCTGGAGAGCGAATGTGATGCGCAAGCTGTGTTTCGCGGTGGCAATCGCCGCACTCGGGGGCGGTGCGGCCGCCCAGGGCCAGGTCAACGTCATCTGCTCGGTGCAGGCCGAGTGGTGCAACATGCTTTCCACCGTGTACGCGCGCACGACCGGCACGCGCGTGAACGTCACCATGAAAGGGTCCGGCGAGGCACTGGCGCAACTGATCGCCGAGAAGGAGAACCCCAAGACGGACGTGTGGTTCGGCGGCACCGGCGACCCGCACCTGCAGGCCGCGGAGCAGGGCCTCTCGATCGAGTACAAGTCGCCTTCGCTGCCGCAACTGCACGACTGGGCGCAGCAACAGGCCCGGCAGTCCGGCTACAAGACCGTGGGCATCTACTCGGGCCCGCTCGGTTTCGGCTACAACCCGGAGCTGCTGGCCAAGAAGAAGCTGCCCGTGCCCAGGACGTGGAGCGACCTGGCCAAGGCGGAATACAAGGGCGAAGTGCAGGTCGCCAATCCGGCCTCCAGCGGCACGTCGTACACCATGATCGCCACCCTGGTGCAGTTGATGGGCGAGGACAAGGCCTTCGAATACCTCAAGGGACTGCACCGCAACGTCGGCGCCTATCCGCGTTCCGGCACGGCGCCGATCAAGGCCGTGGCGCGTGGCGAGACGGCGCTGTCGATCAGCTTCGTGCACGACGGCCCGGGTGAGAAGATGCAGGGCTTCCCGGTGGAAACGGTCACGCCCTCCGACGGCACGGGGGCCGAGATCGGCTCCATGAGCCTGATCAAGGGTTCGCGCAACCTCGATGCCGCCAAGAAGTTCTACGAATGGGCGCTCACGCCGGCCGCGCAGGAAATGGCGGCCGCGGCCAAGCAGTTCCAGCTTCCCAGCAACAAGGCGGCCAAGGTCGACCCGCGCGTGCCGGACTTCAAGAAGATCAAGTTGATCAACTACGACTACGCGAAGTACGGCGCCAGCGCCGAGCGCCGGCGCCTGATCGCCCGCTGGGAAAAGGAAGTGAACTCGCTGCCGCGGTGACCGCGTGAGCCAGCCGGCCCTGCTGCCCGAGGAGGCGGCCGCCCTGACGCTGCCGCGCGGCGGCCGGTGGGGCGGCCCGAACGCCGCGCTCTGGGCTTGGGTCGCGGTCGGCCTGGCGGCCTATCTGCTGTTCCCCTGGTACGCGCTGCAGGACGGCAACGGCTTGCTGGCCGTGGCGAGCGCGTGGAGCGCCTCCGAGACCGGCAACGGATTGCTGCAAGCCACGCGCTTCGGCAAGCCCTGGCTCTTGTGCGGAATCGCCGGGCTGCTGGTGTGCGGGGTGGCGGCGGGCATGGCGCCCGGGCGCCGCCAGGGCGCCGTGCTGGTGGCCGGCGGCCTGGGTGGGGCCGCGGCGCTGCTGGCGGCAGGCTTCGCGATCGGCGCGAAGGGCTGGAGCTTCGACGTCCTGGGCAGGTTGTTCGGCGATCTTTCGCAACAGCAGTTCGGCATCGGCTGGGGCGGCGCACTGGCGCTCGCGGCCCTGACGGTGCTCGGCGCGTTCGGGCTCGCGCGGCGCGGCCTGTTCCGCGGCGACCTCTTCGTGGCGGCCTCGGTGGTGTGCTGCGGCGTGCTGCTGGCGCTGTTCATCGTCTACCCGGTGGCCAAGGCGCTCGCCGGCGCCTTCATCGGCGAGGACGGTGCATCGCCGCTGGCGTCCTTTGC
>JAJNBO010000434.1 GCA_021156245.1 Ramlibacter sp.
TGGTCCTCGTTGCGGAAACTCATGGCGGCCAGCACCGGGCCGAACACTTCTTCCTGCGCGAGCCGGTGCGTGATGGGCACGTCGCGCAGCAGCGTCGGGGCCTGGTAGTAGCCGGTCTGCGGCGCTTCGTCCACGACTTGTCCCTGCGCCATGACGGGGATGCCCGCCACCTGCGCGTCGGAGAGGAAGTCCCACACGCGCTGCTGCTGCGTCTGCCGGATCAGCGGGCCGACGTCGAGGTCCATGGCGGCCGGACCGACGCGCAAGCGGGTGAAGGCCTCGGCCAGGCGCTCCATCAGGGGCTCGTACAGGCTCTCTTCGACCAGCAGCCGCGAACCCGCGGAGCAGGTCTGGCCCGCGTTCTGCACGATGGCGTTGATCACCACCGGCAGCACCTGGTCGACGTCGGCGTCCGCGAACACGATCTGCGGGCTCTTGCCGCCCAGCTCCAGGGTCACCGGGCAGTGGCGCTCCGCCGCGACCTGCTGGATCACCGTGCCGACGCGCGGGCTGCCGGTGAAGCTGATGTGGTCGATGCCGGCGTGACGCGCCAGTGCGTCGCCCACTTCGTGGCCGTAGCCGGTGACGATGTTGATCGCGCCCGCGGGAAAGCCGACTTCCGCGGCCAGCTGTGCGACGCGGATCAGGGAGAGGCACGCATCCTCGGACGGCTTGACGACGCAGACGTTGCCCGCGGCCAGGGCGCCGCCGACGCTGCGGCCGAAGATCTGCATGGGGTAGTTCCAGGGGATCACGTGCCCCGTCACCCCGTGCGGCTCGCGCCACGTGAGCACGGTGTAGCCGTCCTGGTAGGGCAGGGTCTCGCCGTGCAGCTTGTCGCAGGCGCCGGCATAGAACTCGAAGTAGCGGGCGAGGGCGACGGCGTCGGCGCGCGCCTGCTTGGTGGGCTTGCCGCAGTCGCGCTGCTCGATGGCCGCGAGTTCGTCGACGCATTCGGAGATCTTCAGCGACAGGCGCATCATGAGCCGGCCGCGCTCGGCGGCGTTCATCTTGCTCCAAGGGCCTTCGAAGCACTGGCGGGCGGCCTGCACGGCACGGTCGATGTCTTCGGGCGTGCCGCGCTGGATGGCGTCGTAGGGCTGGCCATCGGAGGGGTCGATGACGGGCAGCGTGCGCTCGGACGAGGACCGCACGCCGGCATTGGCGATGTAATGGAGCTGCATGGGTGCAATTGTGCGCCAGCCGGGTGCGTGCAAGAATGCCCGCAGGAGGGCCAGGCCCATGCGTAACCTGATGACGGCGATGCTGTTCCTGGCGGCCTTGGCGGCGAGCGTGCCGGCCTTTGCGGTCAACAAGTGCACGACGCCGGACGGCCGCGTGACCTACCAGGATGGGCCTTGTGTCGGCGGAAAATCCCAGGAAGTGGACGTTTCGCCGCCAGTCGCCGGTGACAAAGTCCAGCCATCGCCCGAAGCCGCGCGGATCGAAGGCGCGATCGCGGCCAGCCAGCGCAGCCGGCGCGCGCTGGAGTTGCGGGAACGCCTGCTGCCGGACGCCGAGGCGGCCGTGCAGAAGAACCAGGCCGCGTGCGACACGCGGGTGCGGGAACTGTCGGAACAGCGCGCGGCGCTGGGCCAGAACCGGTTCAACCGTGGCGCGGCGCAGGAGATGACGCTGGAGCTGCGCTCCGCCACGGCGTCCTGCCGCGCCAGGGACCGCGAGCTCAAGGCCAACCTGCAGTCGCTCGCCCGCGAGTGCGCCAGCCTGCGCTGCCGCAGCTAGCGCGGACCCTGGCTCAGGCTGCGGCGGCCGTCGCCTGGCCGACGGGCACGTACTGGTCGCTGTGCTCCCGCAGCCAGGTGACCGAGGCGGTGGCGTCCTGCTGGTTGGGATGGAAGTCGCGCCGGAAGTACTCGCGCCACGGTTTGTAGGTCAGGCGCACCAACCCGCGCTTGCCGAACAGGTAGCTGCCGGCGCTCTTCCAGGTGCTCCACTTCCACAGCGTTCCGTCCTGGCGCAGGTTCTTCACCGTCTGGCGGAGGGTTTCCATCAGGAACAGCGTCGTCACGCGGCGCATCCACTTCACGCGCCACTCGTGGCTGCCGCCAAGGGCCTGGTACAGGTCGAAGGCGGTGCTCTTGTGCTCCGATTCTTCGGCGCTGTGCCAGAGCCAGAGGGTGGCCAGGCGCGGGTCGCGGTCGCCGAGCAGGTCGGGATTGCGCAGCATGAACTCGGCCAGGATGGCTGTGAAGTGTTCATTGGCCGCGGTGATCCCCAGCCAATGCCGGACGTCCACGCCCTCGAGCTGCTTGAAGCTCTCGAGGTTGCGCGCTTCCCACTCGTTGACCAGGCCCAGCTTTTCCAGGTGGGCGTTGTAGAGGGAATGCAGGCGGCGGTGCGTGGCCTCCTGGCCGATGAAGCCCTGCACCTCCGCGCGGAACCGCTCCTGCTTTTCGGGCGGCAGTTCCTTGAAGCCGTTGCGGACCGAGTCGATGAAGAACTGCTCCCCGGTCGGGAAGCTCATCGAGAGCGCGTTGAACAGCGCAGTACGAAACGCATCGCCGGCGCACCAGTGGCGGGCGATGGGCTGCTCCATGTCGACGAGCAGGCGGCGGACGACGAGATCAGTCATGCGGAATACTCAAGTGGGCTGGCGCAGATTGGTACGCATTGGTACCATGTTCGCATGCAGGACTGGCCCTTGTCAACCGCCGCCGTCGAACACCGCAGCCGCCTGCTGCAGGGAATGGCCGTGGCCGTGGCCGACAAAGGCTTTGCGGAGACCACCATCGCCGACATCGTGCGCGAGGCCAGCGTTTCCCGGCGCACCTTCTACGAGCACTTCACCGGCAAGGCGGAATGCCTGGTCGCACTGTACGAGGCGGCCAGCCGCAACGCGTTGAAGGTGCTGCGGGACGCGATCGATCCCACCCACGGGTGGGAGGAGCAGGTGGAGCGCGCGATCGGCGCGTACCTGCAGTGCATGGCTGCGAACCCCGTGCTGATGCGCACGCTGTTCGTGGAGATCCTCGCGCTCGGTCCGGAGGGCCTGGAGGCGCGCCGGCGCGTGAACCAGGAGATCGCCGACTACATGGTGGCGGTGGTCGACGCTCCCCACGTCACGCCGCAGCTGGCCATGGCGGTGGTCGGCGGCATCCACGAGCTGGTGCTGCAGGCGATCGAGGACGGCAA
>JAJNBO010000435.1 GCA_021156245.1 Ramlibacter sp.
GGACGATCGCCCGCGTGGATTCCGGTCCGCGTTCATCCAGCAGCTTCTGGACATAGGCCACGTCCGGTGACTCGGGCGCATCTTCGACTGTTGCCACTATGCGGTGCAGGCCGTCGGGCAAGGGGGCGAGGACGACCATTCCGGCCGGGGAGAAGAAGAGAATGACTTCGCGCTGCGGCACGGCTGCGTTGTCGTCGAGGCGGACGTCCGCCAGCACGAAGGATTCTCCGTAGGTACCGCCGCTGAAGCCGATCTGCGCGGCTTGCCGCACGACGCTGTGCATGCCGTCCGCGCCCACGAGGTAGCTCGCACGCACGGTGCTGCCGTCGTCCAGCATGGCGGTCACGCCGTTCGCATCCTGTGCCAGCGACGTCACGGAGCAGGGACGACGGACCTGCACACCGAGCTCGTTGGCGCGCTCCAGGAGCACGCGCTCGGTGACGGCCTGCGACAGCATGAGCGTGTACGGATAGCGGGTGGGCAAATTGGTGAATTCGATGGGCACCAGCAACCGGTCGCGGTCACGGATCGTGAAGCGCGACGCCTTCAGGCCGAGCGCCACGAGCCGCGAAGCGACCGACAGCGGCTCCAGCATTTCCAGCGTGCGGGCGTGGATGACGGCGGCCCGCGAGGTGTTCGCGCCCTCGGCCTGCCGGTCGACGATGATCGTCCGGACGCCGCGCAACGCGAGCGAGGCGGCCAGCGTGAGGCCGGTGGGCCCGGCGCCGACGATCAGGACGTCGGTGCCGGAATGGGAAGGCGCGGGGGTGTTCAAGGTGGGTCTCCATCGTGGGGTCGATGGATGCATTGCACCCGTTGCGCGCTACGCTGCGATGCCGATCTGCGCGGGGTGCGTTTCAGCTGAAACGCACAAGGCCGCGCGTCAGCGCACCGCGTCGACCTGTGCGTCGAACAGGTAGCCGGCCCCGCGCTGCGTGACGATGAACGCGGGATGCGCAGGATCTGCTTCGATCTTGCGGCGCAGGCGCAGGATCTGCACGTCGATCGAGCGGTCGTAGACCTCCGCGTTGTGCAGTCGCGAGAGCTCCAGCAGCTGGTCGCGCGTGAGGATGCGCCTCGGCGTGGCGAGGAAGGCGACCAGGAGGCTGAACTCGCCCTTGGTGAGCTCCACCGAGGCGCCGCCCGGATTCTTCAGGCGGCGCAGGCCGATGTTCAGCTCCCATCCGGAAAAGCGGTAGGCGCGGCAGCGCCCCATGGCGTCGGCGACCGTGGCCTGCGACTGCGCCCGCCGCAGCAGTGCGCGGATGCGGGCGAGCAGCTCGCGGCTGGAGAAGGGCTTCGTCAGGTAGTCGTCGGCGCCGATCTCCAGGCCCATGACGCGATCGGCTTCCTCCGCCCGGCCGGTGAGCATGAGGATGGGGAGGGTGGGCCAGCGTTCGCGCAGGCGACGCGCGATCTGCAGCCCGTTCTCGCCGCGCAGTCGGACGTCCAGCACGACGAGGTCCACGGTTGCCGTCGCCAGCAAGGCATCGAGCTCGGCGCCGCCAGGCAGCGCCGAAACGCGGAGATCGTTGTCGCCCAGGTACTCGCGCAGCAGGTCGCGGATCGCCGGGTCGTCGTCCACGGCCGCGATGTGGGGCAAGGGTCCGGGCGTCTCGCTCATGGCTGCACAGCTTCGCTCATTGGCGGGTGGCGCGCAAGCTGCGCAGGGCTGCCTCGAGCGCCCTGCCGATTTCCGCGGCCATCAGGGGCTTGCCCAGCACGGCGACGACACCGGCGTCCTGCGCGCCGGCCTTGATCGCGGGGGTCACGAACCCGCTCATGAGGACGACCGGCAAGTCCGCGCGCAGGCCTCGGATCGCGAGGGCCAGTTCGGTGCCGGTCATGCCCGGCATGGCTTCGTCGCTCAGCACCAGGTCGAAGCGGGACGGATCGGCGCGCACCGCCGCCAGCGCCGCATGCGGAGATGCGTAGCCGACCGGCTCGTAGCCCAGTTCCGCGAGAGCCTCCTCGGCGAGGCGGACCAGCCCTTCCTCGTCGTCGACGACGAGGATGATCTCGCCCTGGCCGGGTTCGACCCGGGCGGTGCGGGGCTCTGGTACAGGCACGTGCGGCGCGGTGACCGGCAGGTATACCTGCATGCGCGTTCCGCGGCCGGGCGCGCTGTCGACCGCGATGCCGCCTTGCAGCTCGGTGACGATCCCATGCACCAGTGACAGGCCCAGGCCCGTTCCGACACCGACGCCTCGCGTCGTGAAGAACGGGTCGAAGATCCGCTCGACGACGCCGGCGGGCATGCCTTCCCCCGAATCGGAGACCGACAGGCACAGGTACTCCCCGGCTGGCAGCGTGCACGTGGTGACGGCGAGGGCTTCCCGCAGGCTCCTGCGCTCGAGGATGACGTCGATGCTGCCAGGGCCGCGCAGCGCATGCGCCGCGTTCATGCACAGGTTCATGACGACCTGGTGCACCTGCGTGGCATCCCCCAGCACGCCGGCATCGCCGGCGGCCAGCCGCTGCGTGAGCACCGCTTCCTGGGGGAGGGATGCCGCAATGCCGTCCAGCGCCTCGGCTACCGCGGAGCCCACGTGCACGGGAACGCGCCGGCCCATGTCGTTGCGAGAGAAGGCCAGGATGCGTTCGACGAGCGACTTGGCGCGCAGCCCGGCCGCGACAGCCGCATCGATGTGCCGGCGCTGCGCGGTTCCCGCAGCGCTGCCCTTCTGCGCCATCTCGCCGTAGCCGAGGATCGCCGCCAGGATGTTGTTGAAGTCATGGGCGATCCCGCCCGCCAGCGTGCCGATGGCCTCGAGCTTCTGCGCCTGCCGCAGCTGCGCCTCGAGCCTTTGACGTTCCTGGTCGGCCGCCTTGCGCTCCGTGATGTCGACGCTGACGCCCGCCACGCGCACGCCCTCGCCGCCGCCGGCGTCGAAGCGGCGGGCGCGGCTGAGCACCCACCGGATGCTGCCGTCGGGAAGCACCACGCGTGCCTCGTACTCGATGCGCTCCGCGCCCGTTTCCAGTTGCTCGGCGATCGACCGCAGGACCTGTTCCCGGTCCTCCGGATGGAAGGGAACGCGCGACAGGTAGGCCTGCCGGGTTTCGTCCGCGCCGGCCGGCGGCATGCCCAGCAACTGCTGCACGGCGGTCGACACGAAGAGGCGGTCTTGCGCCGCATCCCACACCCAGTCACGAAGAGGCGGTCTTGCGCCGCATCCCACACCCAGTGACCTCCGCTGGAGCCCGTCATGGCGAGGGCGTACCGCTCTTCGCTCTCGCGCAGGGCGAGTTCCGCGCGCTTGCGCTGGGTGATGTCCACGCTGGAGCCCGCCATGCGCACCGGCTTTCCCTCGGCGTCCCGGAAGCACTGCGCGCGCGTGTGGAGCCATCGCACCTCGCCGGTCGCGGGCGCGACGATCCTGAATTCGTGGTCGAGGCGGGGCGTCTGGCCGAGGACGTGGTTCGTCCGCGCCGCGTTCACCCGGTCGCGGTCTTCCGCGTGCAGGGGAACCGCCGCGAAGTAGTCGTCGTCGAAGAGCGTCTGGGCGCCGCCCGCGATGCC
>JAJNBO010000436.1 GCA_021156245.1 Ramlibacter sp.
CGACCCGCGCCAGCCGCGCGTGCAGCATCGCGCCCGTGCACATGGTGCAGGGTTCCAGGGTGACGAACAGCTCGCAGCCATCCAGCCGGTAGTTGCCCAGTGCCTGTGCAGCCTCGCGCAACGCGCGGATCTCGGCGTGCGCGGTGGGGTCGTGCGCCGTGACGGGCGCATTGTGGCCGCGGCCGACGATGTCGTTGCCGCGGACCACCACCGCGCCCACCGGAACCTCTCCCGCCTCGGCTGCGAGACGGGCCTGGGCGAGCGCTTCGCGCATGAAGCGCTCGTCGCGCGAGCGCGCCGTGCTCACTTGTCGTTGTCCGGCATGGGCCGCGCCTGCTGCACGGCGCCCTGCACCGCCTGCTCGAACTGCTTGACTTGCTGCTGCGGCGTCGCCGCGGGCGCCGTGGACTCCGCGGACGTGCCAGGCACGGTCGGAGCGACGCCCGCCTTGAGCTGGTTCTTCGCGAGGACGCCGATCACCGCCACCACCAGCAGCAATCCCAGGATCGAAAAAATGGCCCGCATCACCTCCCCTCCATGCCCAGCTTCTGCATCCACCCGGCCAGCGCCCGTTCGTTCGCGTTGCCGGCCTCGTATTGCTCACGCATGCTCGCGTGCGCCTCGCGGCGGTGCTGGTTCAATTTGAGCTTGCAGGACCATTCCGTGACCTGCAGTTCGAAGCCCACGATGCCAGCCAGCATCTTGTGCGCGAACGCCTCGCCCAGGCTCCTCCACTGCTCCGCATAAGCCGGCTCGTGGTCGCCGATCAGCTTCTTGAGCAGGCGGTCCTTCGCGACCGGGTCCTCGACGAGGCTGGCGCGCACCCGGCAATGCACGGTGAGGTAGTTCCACGTCGGCACGCGCTGCAGGTCCGGGTAGACCGACGGCGAGAGATAGGCATGCGGCCCCATGAAGACGGCCAGCGCCTCGGGCCGCGCCTGCAGGAAGCGCCAGTGCGCATTGGGTTTGGCGCAGTGGCCCCAGAGGAAGAAACGTCCCTCGCGCTCCTCCAGGTGCAGCGGCAGGTGGCTGACGAAAGGAAAGCCGGTGTCGTCCGTGGAGACCAGGCTGGCCAGCGGGTGCGCCCGCATCAGGTCCGCGGCGAGGGCCGGGTCGTCGGAGCGGAAATGCGGGGGCTGGTACATGGCCGCATTTTTGCACGGCCTCCGGGAAACTACGCCGCCCGCGTGTGGACGCAGGGGTCCCAGGGCAACACTTCGCAGCCGCAGTGCGGTGCGACCTGCGCCGGACCCGTGCGCACGCCCGGCGCCGAGGACGGACGCGTCTTGGGAGCGGACGCGGTGGTCGGCGGGGCGCCCGCCCCATCCTGTGGCAGCCACCTCGCGAATGGAGCGAGGTCCTTCACGTCCTGGATGTACCAGCACTTGCGGCTGCCGTCCCAGCGGGCGCCGAGCGCCTTCGCTTCGTCCTTCTCGGCGAAGGGCGTGGTCAGGTTGATGCGCATGCCTTCACTCCCACTCGATCGTCGCCGGCGGCTTGCTGCTCACGTCGTAGGTGACGCGGTTGATGCCGCGCACCTCGTTGATGATGCGGCTCGACACCTTCTTCAGCAGTGCATACGGCAGCTCCGCCCAGTCGGCCGTCATGAAGTCGCTTGTCTGCACGGCCCGCAGCGCCACGACGTAGTCGTAGGTGCGGCCGTCGCCCATCACGCCCACGCTCTTGACCGGCAGGAACACGGTGAAGGCCTGGCTGGTGAGTTCGTACCAGGTCTTGCCGGTCGCCTCGTCGCGGAAGTTGCGCAGCTCCTGGATGAAGATGTCGTCGGCGCGGCGCAGCAGGTCCGCATAGTCCTTCTTCACCTCGCCGAGGATGCGCACGCCGAGGCCGGGCCCCGGGAACGGATGCCGGTACACCATCTGCGGCGGCAGGCCGAGCGCGACGCCCAGCTCGCGCACTTCGTCCTTGAACAGGTCGCGCAGCGGCTCCAGCAGCTTCAGCCCCAGTTGCTCCGGCAGCCCGCCGACGTTGTGGTGGCTCTTGATCGTCACGGCCTTCTTGCTCTTGCCGCCGCCCGACTCGATGACGTCCGGATAGATGGTGCCCTGTGCCAGCCAGGCGACGTGGCGGGCGTGGGTCTTCTTGATGATGTCCGCTTCGGACTTGAAGACGTCCACGAACAGGCCACCGATGATCTTGCGCTTGGCCTCCGGGTCGCTGACGCCCGCGAGCTTGCCCAGGAACAGGTCGGCCGCATCCACGCGCACGACCTTGGCATGCAGCTTGCCGGCGAACATCTCCATCACCATGTCGCCTTCGTTCAGGCGCAGCAGGCCGTGGTCGACGAACACGCAGGTGAGCTGGTCGCCGATGGCGCGGTGGATCAGCGCCGCGGCCACGGAGGAATCGACACCGCCGGACAGGCCGAGGATCACCTCCTCGTCGCCGACCTGCTTGCGGATCGCTTCCACCGCCTCGGCGACGTGGTCGCGCATCACCCAGTCCGGCTGCGCCTTGCAGATGCCCAGGACGAAGCGCTCGAGGATCGCCCTGCCCTGCACGGTGTGCGTGACCTCGGCGTGGAACTGGATCGCGTAGAAGCCGCGCGCTTCGTCCGCCATGCCGGCGATCGGACAGCTCTCGGTGGACGCCATCAGCTTGAAGCCGGGCGGCATCTCCACCACCTTGTCGCCGTGCGACATCCAGACGTTCAGCATGCCGTGGCCTTCGGCCGTCGTGTAGTCGGCGATGTCGCGCAGCAGCTCGGTGTGGCCGCGCGCGCGCACGGCGGCATAGCCGAACTCACGCTTGTGTCCGCCTTCGACCTTGCCACCGAGCTGGTGCGCCATGGTCTGCATGCCGTAGCAGATGCCGAGCACCGGCACGCCGAGCTCGAACACCGCCTGGGGCGCCTTGTCGGTGGTTTCCTCGTACACGCTGGCGTGGCTGCCGGAGAGGATGACGCCCTTGAGGCGGCCGTCGGCCGCATACGCGCGGACCCATTCGTCCGTCACGTCGCAGGGGTGCACTTCGGAGAAGACATGCGCTTCGCGCACGCGGCGCGCGATCAGCTGCGTGACCTGGGAGCCAAAGTCGAGGATGAGGATCTTGTCGTGTTGCATGGTCAGGCCAGGTCGGTGATCAGGGGATGTTCGAGCTTGAGGCAGGCGCGCTGCAAGGCGCGGTCCA
>JAJNBO010000437.1 GCA_021156245.1 Ramlibacter sp.
GAGGCAGTCGGCTTGAAGGTGGTGGGTCTCAAGCGCGTGCGCATCGGCCGCGTCACGCTGGGCAACCTGCCGGTGGGGCAGTGGCGCTACCTGGGGCCGGACGAGCGCTTCTGAGCGCCCGCGCTATTCGATCTTGATCCCGGCCGCCTTGACCACGGGGCCGTAGCGCGCCAGGTCGCGCGCCATCTCGTCGCGGAACTGGGCCGCGCTGCCCGGCGTGGCTTCGATGCCCAGCACGCGCAGCTTCTCGCGCGCTTCCGGATCGTTGAGCACCGCGTTCAGTTCGGTGGTGAGGCGCGCGGCGATCGCGGGCGGCAGGTTCGCGGGGGCGAGCAGCCCGACCCAGGAGTCCACCACGAAATCGGGGATGCCCGCTTCGGCGAAGGTCGGCACGTCCGGCAGCGACGACGAGCGCCGCGCGCTGGAGACGGCCAAGGCCGTCAGCTTGCCGTTCTTCACGAAACCGTGCGCGCCCGCGACCGCGGTGTAGACCAGGGGGATGTTGCCGCCGACCACATCGGTCAGCGCCTGGCCGCCGCCCTTGTAGGGCACGTGCGTGAGGTTGGCGCCGGTGCGCATCTTCAGCAGCTCGCCCGCGATGTGCGGCGTGCCGCCGGTACCCGACGTGCCGAAGGACAGCCCGCCCTGCGTGCTCTTGGACACGGCCACGAGGTCGGCCACCGTTTTCACCGGTGCGTTCGGGTTGGCCACCAGGATCAGCGCGGCGTTGCCGATCTTCCCGATGGGCGTGAAGTCCTTCAGCGTGTCGAACGGCAGCTTGGCGAACACATGGGGATTGATCACCATCGTGCCGTCGAAGGCCAGCGCCAGCGTGTAGCCGTCCGCCGGCGCATCCTTCACCAGCGCCATGCCGATGTTGCCGGAGGCGCCCGGCTTGTTGTCCACGATCACCTGCTGCCCGAGGCGCCGGCCCAGGAAA
The DNA here is from genome assembly GCA_021156245.1 of Ramlibacter sp. Lineage (GTDB taxonomy): Bacteria > Pseudomonadota > Gammaproteobacteria > Burkholderiales > Burkholderiaceae_C > Ramlibacter. The sequence continues at coordinate 941 of JAJNBO010000437.1, forward strand.
TCGGCCACCACGCGCGCGCTGGTGTCGGTAACGCCGCCCGGCGTGAACGGCACCACCAGTCGGATCGGCTTGGCCGGCCAGGCGTCCTGCGCGGAGGCGGGCGACGCGCCGAGTGCCAGCCCCGCTGCAGCAAGAGCTGTCGAGACGAGCCACTGGCGACGGCTCGAACGCGGGGAAGAAGGGATCGTGGTCATGGATGTCTCCTGGTGTCGTTGTTCAGGGCGTCTCGGCGTGGCGGCGGTCGAAGGCCCACACTTCCTCGAATCCCATCAGCGTCGTGAGATCGCTGAAAGGCATCAGGGGCACGGGCACTCCCGTGGATGAACCGTGCGCGCGCATTCGCGCGTACGCCTCGCGCATTGCGTGCGTGGCAGCCAGCAGGGAGGTAACCGGGAAGATGGCGATGCGGTAACCCAGCGCCTCCAACTCCTGCCTGGACAGCACCGGCGTGCGTCCGCCTTCCACCATGTTGGCCACCAGCGGCAGGTGCGTGCTGCGGCCGATCTTCTCCATCTCCGCCACGGATTCGGGCGATTCGACGAACAGCACGTCGGCGCCGGCTTCCGCATAAGCGTCGGCACGTCGCAGCGCCTCGTCCAGTCCCAGCGACGTGCGGGCATCGGTGCGCGCGATGATGAGGAAGTCGCTGCGCGTGCGGGTCTCGCACGCCACCCGGATCTTGCGGACCATGTCTTCGATGGGCACCACGCGCCGGCCCGGCGTGTGCCCGCACTTCTTGGGAAACTCCTGGTCTTCCAGCTGGACCGCCGCGGCGCCTGCGGCCTCGTAGCCGCGCACCGTGTGGGCCACGTTCAGCAGGCCACCGTAGCCCGTGTCGCCGTCGGCAATGAGCGGCGCACGGGCCATGGAGGCCATGGTGCGCACGCGTTGCACCATGTCCGTGTACGTGGCGATGCCGGCGTCCGGCAGGCCGAGGTGACTGGCGACGGTGCCGAAGCCGGTCATGTACAGCGCGTCGAAGCCGAAGCTGTCCGCCAGCCGCAGCGAAACCATGTCGAAGACGCCCGGCGCGACCACCAGGCCGGGCTGGCGCAGGCGCTCGGCGAGTGGAACGTGCGGAACTGGGGTATCGGGCATGCGGCATTCTGCCGCCAGTCCGGCGCGGGCGGGCGCCTGCGTCAAGGCAGGGCCAGATCGTGCAGATAACCCTGCACGTCGGCCTCCCACAGGTCCGGTCGTCCGGCGATGAAATGGCCGTTCTGCCCGGACGGCAGGTCGTACGCGACGAAGCGTCCCTTGCCGCCGGCGGACTGGAACGCTTCGAAGTTGGATCGGGAATGGCGCAGCGAGTAGAAGCTGTCGCGGCTTCCGTAGAGCCACAGTGTCGGGCCGGGATAGGCGGAGGCGCGCCGGAAGATGACGGGGTTGATCTGCTCCACGTTCCGGCAGCGGTCTCCCATCCAGCCGCCAACGAAGTTGATCACGCCTTTCACCTGCTGCGGATACTGCCCCGCATACGCGGCGGCCAGGATGCCGCCGCGCGAAACACCGGTGAGCACGACGCGGTGCGCATCGACGTCGGGCCGCGCCAGCACGTGCTGCATCACGAGATGCAGGTCCTCCATGGCACGGTCGAAGCCGGCCAGCGAACGCGCCGGGTCGCAGCTGTAGCGCGAGCGGTCGGCCTCGAAGCCCTCGTCGTACAGCCCGCCGGAGCCGCCGCGGCCGCGCCGCTGCGGGAAGATCACCTGCCAGCCACGTTGCGTGAACTGCCGCACGATGTCCAGGCTGGTGTACGTGTGCGCGAAGAGTTCGGGCCGATTGCCGTCGCCCGTCGAGCCGTGGTTCACCACCAGCGTCGGCCATGGCCCGCGGCCGGTGTCCGGCCGGTACACCACCAACAGCAAGGACACCGATTGGCCTTCGTGCGTCCACGGCGTCGCGAGGCGCTCGTCCGTGCGAAGGCGCGGCGGCCCGAGCGGGCGCTGCGTCAGCACGCCGGCGGCACGCAGCTCGGTGTCCGGCCGCCACAGCGACATCTCCATGTCGCCATCGCCGCGCAAGCGCAAAGCCAGCTTGGCGCCGGTGTGCAGGCGCAGGTGCAACTCGTCGCCGACGAACCGGGCGTCCCCCCGGTGCACGTTGGAGCCGGAAGCGCTGGCGCCCGCATAGGCCACCGTGGCCGTATCGCCCTGGATCCGCTCCACGGCAATCCTGATGTCGCAGACATGGCCGGCGCAGGCCCAGC
>JAJNBO010000029.1 GCA_021156245.1 Ramlibacter sp.
CAAGTCGGAAGGTACGGGTGCGAGCCGCCGTCTCCGCAACGTGGGCAAGACGCCCGGCATCGTGTACGGCGGCACCGGCCAGCCGCAGCTGATCGAACTGGATCACAACGCCCTGTGGCACGCCCTGAAGAAGGAAGCGTTCCACTCGTCCATCCTGGAGATGGACCTCGCCGGCGCGACCAGCAAGGTTTTGCTGCGCGACGTGCAGTACCACCCGTTCCGCCAGCAGGTCCAGCACGTGGACTTCCAGCGCGTGGACGCCAACACCCGCCTGCACATGAAGGTGCCGCTGCACTTCAAGGGCGCCGAGGAGTCCGAAGCCGTCAAGGTCGACCATTGCCTGGTCAACCCGGTCGTCAACGATCTGGACATCTCCTGCCTGCCGGGCGACCTGCCCGAGTTCATCGAAGTCGACCTGTCCGGCCTGAAGAAGGGCATGTCCCTGCACCTGGCCGACATCACCCTGCCCAAGGGCGTGAAGGCGGTCACCCACGGCAAGCCGAACCCGGTGCTGGCCTCCGTCGTGACCTCCGCCGCGGAAGAATCCGCTGCCGACGCGACCCCGGCGGCCGATGCCCCGGCTGCAGACGCCAAGGCGGCTCCCGCCAAGGGCGGCAAGGACGCCAAGGATGCGAAGCCGGCCGCCAAGGCCCCGGCTGCGAAGAAGTGACGTGACGCGGTCGCGGCTTGCCGCGGCCAGCCACGTCATCCCCGCGCAGGCGGGGATCCAGAGAAGCCCGCGCAAGCGGGCTTTTTTCTTTCCGGCTGGTGACAATAGTGCCCTTCGGCGCAGCGCCGCCATCCACTACCGTTCCAAATCATGATCAAGCTGTTCGTCGGCCTGGGCAATCCGGGCCCCGAGTACGAGGCGACGCGCCACAACGCCGGCTTCTGGTGGGTGGACGGGCTCGCCCGCGACCTGAAGGTGAACCTGGCGCACGACCGCGGCTACCACGGCCTGGTCGCACGCGCCAACGTGCACGGCCAGACGATCTGGCTGCTGGAGCCGCTGACCTTCATGAACGTCTCGGGCAAGGCGGTCGCGGCGCTGGCGCGCTTCTACAAGATCCAGCCCGAGGAGATCCTTGTGGCGCACGACGAACTGGACGTCGTGCCCGGCCAGGCCAAGCTGAAGTTCGGCGGCAGCCACGCGGGGCACAACGGCTTGCGCGACATCCACGCGCAGCTGGGCACGGGCGACTACTGGCGCCTGCGCATCGGCATCGGCCACCCCGGCGTGAAGTCGGAAGTCACCAACTGGGTGCTGAAGAAGCCGGCGCCCGAGCAGCGGACGGCCATCGAGGAGTGCATCGATCGCACCCTGAAGGCGGTGCCCGCCATGCTCGCCGGCGAGATGGACAAGGCGACGCTGATCGCCCACACGCACAAGCCACCGCGGCCGAAACCGCCGCGCCCCGAAGACGCGCCCTGACCGGGCAAGGAGGAGCCATGCGCCACTGGAACTGGATCGTCGCCATCGCTTTCGGCGTGGCGGCCACGGGAGGGCAGGCGCAGGCGGTGTACCGCTGCGGCAACGCCTATGGGTCGCAGCCGTGCGAAGGCGGCAGCACCGTTGCGGCGCCGCTGGCCGCTCCCAGCCGTGCCGAAGGCGCAAAGGCGGTCCAGGCCGCGAAGGTGGATGCGAAGCGCGCCGACGCGCTGGAAAAGGCGCGCCTGGCCCAGGAGAAGAACGCGCCCAAGGCGGTGGTGATGGGGCCGAAGCAGGCGGCGTCGGCGGCGAAGGCGAAGCCCACGCCGGCCTTGCGCAAGCCAGCCGAGTTCAAGGCGCAGGGGCCCGCGCCGAAAAAGAAAAGCTAGTCGTCATTCCCGCGGAGGCGGGAATCCAGGGAGCCCTGGATCCCGCCTGCGCGGGGATGACAGGTTCAGCGTGGTAGGGACGGGTCCGCGTCAGCGACCCCGCCTTGCTCCGCCTGGACGAGCCGCCGGTATTTCTGCCACAGCGTCTCGCGGCTTTCCACCCGCTCGGGATTCACCGGAATGCAGGCGACGGGGCAGACCTGCACGCACTGCGGTTCGTCGAAGTGGCCGACGCATTCGGTGCACTTGTCGGCGTGGATCTGGTAGATCTCCGGCCCCAGGAAGATGGCCTCGTTCGGGCATTCCGGCTCGCAGACATCGCAGTTGATGCACTCGTCGGTAATCATCAATGCCATGGTTCGGCGGACTCCTGGTACGGTTCTGGCATTATCCCGCGCTGCATGAGTTTGTTCCTCTTCAAGCGGCTGATCACCCTGATTGCAACGCTGGTTGGCACCTCGGTGGTGGTGTTCCTGGTGCTGGAGATCCTGCCTGGCAACGCCGCCCAGATCCTGATGGGGCCCGACGCCTCGCCGGAAGCGGTGGCGGCGCTGGCCGAAAAACTGGGCATCGACCGCCCCGCGGCCGCCCGTTATTGGGAGTGGGTCACGGGCATGTTGCACGGAGACCTGGGGCTGAGCTACGCGTACAGCACGCCGGTGGGCGAGCTGGTGCTGGAACGCCTGAGCCTAACGGTTCCGCTTGCCCTGATGGCCATGGTGCTGACAACCATCCTGGCCCTGGCCGCCGGCATCTACGCGGCCGCGCGTCACAACAGACTGGGCGACGTCGGGATCATGGGGCTGACGCAGGTCGGCATCGCGATCCCCAATTTCTGGTTCGCCATCCTGCTGATCCTGCTGTTCTCGGTGCAGCTGAAATGGTTCTCCGCCGGCGGTTTCCCCGGGTGGAGCGAAGGCATCCTGCCGGGCCTGCGGGCCCTGATGCTGCCGGCACTCTCGCTGGCCGTGGTGCAAGCAGCCATCCTGGCGCGCATCACGCGCTCCGCCGTGCTGGAAGTGCTGCGCGAGGACTTCGTGCGGACGGCGCGCGCCAAGGGCGTTTCGCAGCGCGCCACCCTGTGGGGCCACGTCCTGCGCAACGCCATGATCCCGGTGATCACGATCATGGGCCTCCAGTTCGCGGAGCTGCTGGCCGGCACCATCGTGGTGGAGAGCGTCTTCTACCTGCCCGGGCTGGGTCGCCTGATCTTCCAGTCCATCTCCAACCGGGACCTGATCGTGGTGCGCAACTGCGTGATGCTGCTGGCGGCGATGGTCGTGATCGTGAACTTCGTGGTGGACGTGCTGTACGCGGTGATCGACCCGCGGGTGAAGGCGAGCGACATATGAGTGCCGTGCTCGATCCACCGATCGCGCCGCTGCGCGGCCCCGGCTTCTGGCGGCGCGCCCGCCGCCATCCCAGCTTCGTGATCGGGCTGGTCCTGAGCGTGCTGCTGCTGCTGGCCGCGGGGCTGTCCTTCCTGTGGACGCCGCACGATCCGTACGCGATCGAGATGGGCCTGAAGCTGCGCGCGCCCGACGCGACCTACTGGCTGGGAACGGACCCATTCGGCCGCGACATCGCCTCCCTCCTGCTGGTGGGAGCGCGCGCGTTGATCGTGGTGGGGGTGATCGCGGTCGGCATCGGCCTGGTGATCGGCACGGCGCTCGGCCTGCTGGCGTCCGCCAAGCGCGGCTGGGTCGAGGAAGCGATCATGCGCGGCTCCGACTTCGGCTTCGCCTTCCCCGCCATCCTGTCGGCCATCATGCTCACCGCCGTGTTCGGCCCGGGCATGGTGAACGCGATCATCGCGATCGGCATCTACAACATCCCGACCTTTGCGCGCATCACGCGTGCGTCAGCCAACGCGATCTGGGGCCGCGAGTTCGTGCTGGCGGCGCGCGCCTGCGGCAAGGGCTCCTTCGCGATCACGATGGAGCACGTGCTGCCGAACATCCTGTCGGTGCTGATCGTGCAGGCGACCATCCGCTTCGCCATCGCCATCCTGGCGGAAGCGGCGCTGTCCTATCTCGGCCTGGGCACGCAACCGCCGCAACCCTCCTGGGGACGCATGCTGAGCGAAGCGCAGACCCTGCTGTTCCAGGCGCCGCGCCTGGCCGTGTTCCCCGGCATCGCCATCGCCCTGGCGGTGATGGGCCTCAACCTGCTGGGCGACGGCCTGCGCGATCTGTTCGACCCGCGCCTCGCGAGAAAGCGCTAGATGCCGCTGCTCGAAGTCAATGACCTCTCGGTCGAACTGCAGACGCACCGCGGCCCGGCGTACGCGGTGCGCGACGTCTCCTTCTCGCTCGAACGCAGCGAGTCGCTCGGCCTGATCGGTGAATCGGGTTCGGGCAAGTCGATCACCGCGATGGCCTTGATGGGCCTGCTGCCCGAGAACGCGCGCGTCACCGGCAGCATCCGCTTCGACGGCGAGGAGCTGGTGGGCAAGGCCGAAGACGCGATGTGCTCGCTGCGCGGCGACCGCATCGGCATGATCTTCCAGGAGCCCATGACGGCGCTGAACCCGGTGCACGCGATCGGCGACCAGGTGGCGGAGCCGCTGCGGCTGCACCGCGGCGTCTCGCGCGCCGAGGCGCGCAAGCAGGCCATCGCGCTGCTGGACCGCGTCGGCATCCCGGATGCGGCGCGGCGCATCGACGCCTATCCGCACCAGTTCTCCGGGGGCCAGCGACAGCGGATCACGATCGCCATGGCGCTGGCCTGCGGCCCGGACCTGCTGATCGCCGACGAGCCGACCACCGCCCTGGACGTCACGATCCAGCAGCAGATCCTGGACCTGATCCGCGAGCTGGTCGCCGAGCGCGGCATGGCGCTCATGCTGATCTCCCACGACCTCGGCGTGATCGCCCAGAACGTCCGCCGCATGCTGGTGATGTACGGAGGCAGCGTGGTGGAGAGCGGGCCGACGGCCGCGGTGTTCGCCAACCGGATGCACCCGTACACGCTGGGACTGTTCGGCGCCCGGCCGGGACTGCGGCATGTCAAGGGGCAGCGGCTGGTGACGATTCCGGGCACGGTGCCGGAACTGGTCGACCTGCCGAAGGGCTGTCCGTTCGCGGGACGGTGCCGGCTGACGATCCCCGAATGCAATGCAGCGCTGCCGCCGCCGTTCGAGGTGGAGCCGGGGCATCGGGCGCGATGCATCCGGCTGGACGTGGTCGCGGCGGAAAAGGCAGCGGCATGATCGCCCCCCTGCTGCAAGTCGACAACCTGGTACGCCAGTACACGCTGCCGCGCGAGAAGCTGCTCGAGGCGCCCGGCAAGGTGCACGCCCTCAACGGCGTGAGCTTCACGGTCGAAGCGGGCCGCAGCCTGGGCATCGTGGGCGAATCCGGATCGGGCAAGTCCACGCTGGCCCGGCTGGTGATGGCGCTCGACCACCCGACCTCCGGCACCGTCCGCTTGATGGGACGCGACCTGCACACGCTGCCGCGGGAAGAACTGCGGCGCGCGCGGCGCGACTTCCAGATGGTGTTCCAGGACCCCTACGGCTCGCTGGACCCGCGCCAGTCCGTGCGGCGCATCGTGGCCGAGCCGCTGTCGGCGCAGGGCGACGTGAGCCGGGACGAGCAGCATGCGCGGGCGCGTGAAGTGATCGAGGCGGTCGGCCTGCGCCCCAACGACCTGGACAAGTATCCGCACGAATTCTCCGGCGGCCAGCGCCAGCGCATCGCGATCGCGCGGGCGCTGATCACCCGGCCGCGGTTGATCGTCGCCGACGAACCGGTCAGCGCGCTGGACGTCTCGGTGCAGGCGCAGGTGCTCAACCTGATGCAGGACCTGCAGGCACAGTTCGGCATCACCTACATGCTGATCAGCCACGACCTGGCCGTGGTGCACCACCTGTGCGACGACGTGGCGGTGCTGTGGCAAGGCCGCATCGTCGAACAGGGCCCGCCCGAGCGTTTGTTCGAAGCCGCGGAGCACCCCTACACCCGCGCCCTGCTGGCCGCCGTGCCGAAGGCGGAGCCGCCCCCCGGTCAACCCTCTTGATTCCGCGCACCCTAACCCCTAGCCTCTAGCCTCTATCTCCTGGAGCACACAAAATGATCAAACGCCGCAGCGTCCTCTCGCATTCCGCCTCCCTCGCCGCGCTCGCCACCTTGCCTGCCGGCGTGCTGGCCCAGGGCCGCAAGGACGCAATCGTGCTCGCCATGGCCCTGGAGCCCACGCCGGGCCTGGACCCCACCGGCGGCGCCGCGTCTTCCATCGCCGAAGTGACGCTCTACAACATCTACGAGACGCTCACCAAGATCAACCCCGACGGCACCGTCACGCCGCTGCTGGCGGAAAGCTGGGAGGTCTCGCCCGACCTCACCACGTACACCTTCAAGCTGCGCAAGGGCGTCAAGTTCCACAACGGCGAGCCGCTCACCGCCCAGACGGTGAAGTTCGCGTTCGACCGCGCCGGCGCCGAGAAGAGCACCAACAAGGACAAGCGCACCTTCGCCAACCTGACCACGCGCGCGGTGGACGACAGCACGGTCGTGATCCTCACCAAGGAAATCGACCCCGACTTCCCCTTCCTCATGGGCCAGGCGACGTCGGTGATCGTGGAGCCCAAGAGCGCCGACGGCAACATGACCAAGCCGGTGGGCACGGGCCCCTACACCCTGGAGAACTGGGTGAAGGGTTCCTCCATCACGCTGCGCAAGTGGCCCGAGTACCGCAATGCCAGCGCGATCAAGCTCAATCGCGCCACCTTCCGCTTCATCGCGGACCCGGCCGCCCAGGTTGCCGCCCTGCTGGCCGGCGACGTGGACGCCTTCCCCCGCGTCACGCCGCGCAGCGTCGAGCAGTTCAAGGGCAATGGCCGTTTCCAGGTGGTCGCCTCCGGCTCCCGCGCCAAGACCATCCTGGCCATCAACAACAAGCGCAAGCCCTTCGACGACGTGCGCGTGCGGCGCGCGGTGAACATGGCGATCGACCGCAAGGCCGTCATCCAGGGCGCGGGCGACGGCTATGGCGTGCCGATCGGCAGCTACTACCCGCCGAGCGCTCCCGGCTACGTGGACTTCACCAGTGCCAACGCCTTCAACCCGGACCGCGCCCGCGCCCTCCTGCGCGAAGCCGGCGTGAGCGGGCCGCTGGACGTGACGATCACGCTGCCGCCGCCGCCGTACGCCCGCCAGGGCGGCGAGGTGATCGCCTCGATGCTGTCGAAGGTGGGCATCAACGCCAAGCTGCAGAACGTGGAATGGGCGCAGTGGCTGTCCAATACGTATGGCGGCGGGCACAACTACGACATGACGATCATTTCGCACGTCGAGCCGTTCGACCTGGGCAACTTCTCGCGTCCCGGCTATTACTGGGGCTACGAGTCGCCGAAGTTCAACGAGATGTACAACAAGTACAAGACCACGGCCAACGCCGCGGAGCGCAAGAAGCTGCTGGCGGACATCCAGAAGATGATCTCGGAAGACGCGCCGATGGCCTTCCTGTACCAGCCGCAATGGGTGACGGTCGCCAACAGGAACGTCAAGGGCCTCTGGAAGGACATGCCGATCTTCGTGAACGACCTGTCCGGCCTGTCCTGGGCCTGACCCCATGGCGGAGGCATTGCACGAGCTCTCCGCGCCCGCCCTGGTCGACCTGTACCGCCGGCGGGAAGTCTCGCCGGTGGAGGTCGCGCGCAGCGTGCTGGGTCACGTCGAGCGCTGGGAGTACTACCTGCAGGCGCTGTACCTGCTGCGCCCGGACCAGGTCATGGAGCAGGCGCGCGCCAGCGAAGCGCGCTGGATGAAGGGCCGGCCCCTCGGCCTGATCGACGGCGTGCCCGTCACCATCAAGGACAACATCGCGACGCAGGGCGACCCGACGCCGCTCGGGACGGCCGCGGTCGAACTGGTGCCTGCGGTCGCCGACGCGCCGCCCGCCGCGCGCGTGCGAGAGCACGGTGGCGTGGTGCTGGCCAAGACCACCATGCCGGACTACGGCATGCTGTCCTCCGGGCTCTCCAGCTTCCACAAGCTGGCGCGCAATCCCTGGGACCTGACCAGGACGCCGGGCGGTTCCAGCGCCGGCGCCGGCGCGGCGGCGGCCGCGGGATACGGGCCGCTGCACATCGGCACCGACATCGGCGGCTCGCTGCGCTTGCCGGCCGGCTGGTGCGGCATCTTCACCCTCAAGCCGAGCCTCGGGCGCGTCCCGATCGACCCGCCGTACATGGGGCGGGCGGCGGGGCCGATGACGCGCACGGTGGCCGACGCGGCGCTGTTCATGCACGTGCTCTCCGGTGCGGACGAGCGTGACAGCATGAACCTGCCGCCGCAGGACATCCCCTGGGGCAGCTTCGAAGCCGGCGCCGCACGCCTGCGCGGCCTGCGCATCGGCTTGCTGCTGGAGGCCGGCTGCGGCCTGGCCGTGGAGCCGGAAGTGCGCGCCGCCATCGTGCGGGCCGGCCAGGTACTGGAGCGCGCAGGTGCGGTGGTTGCGCCCATGAAGCCGTTCATGACGCAAGGCATGCTGGACGGCATGGACCACTTCTGGCGCATGCGCTCGCACATCGACATGAAGGCGCTGCCCGCCGCGACCAAGGCGCGCGTGCTGCCCTACATCCAGCAGTGGGCGGACAGCGCCGCGGGCATGACGGGCGAGGCGGTGTACCGCGCGTTCCACCAGTTCCACCTGACGCGGGTGACGACCGTCAATGCGTGCCGCCCCTTCGACTACGTGATCTCGCCGGTGTCGCCGGTGCCGGCCGCCGCGGCGGAACTGCCGTCGCCCACGAACGACCCCATGCGGCCGCTGGAGCACATCGGCTTCACGGTGCCGTTCAACATGTCGGAGCAGCCGGCCGCGTCGATCAACTGCGGCTACACGTCCAACGGCCTGCCGATCGGCCTGCAGATCGCCGGCAAGCGCTTCGACGATCTCGGCGTGCTGCAGGTGGCGCGCGCCTTCGAGCTCATTCGGGAGCAGCAGCGGCCCTGGCCGCAGCCGCCCTCCGAAGCCATCCACCATGTCGACTGATGCGCTCGGCAACGCCGTCACGCTGCAGGACCAGGGCAGCCTCGCTGCACTGAACGCGTTCGTCGAGGGCTTCATCGCCAGCGAGGCCCGCGCGGCCGAGATCCTGCAGGCGCAGGAGGATCCCAGTCCGATCGTGCAGGCGTACTGCGCTGCGCTGCACATGTTCGCGGAAACCCGGGATGCGGCCGCCAACGCGCGGCCCTTCCTCGAACGCGCGCAGGCCGGCGCCGCCGGCGTGAGCGAACGGGAGCAGCGCTTCATCGCCGCGGTGGCGGCGTGGGTGGACGGCGACGTGCCGCGCTCCATCGCATTGCACGAGGAGCAGGCCCGCCTCTTCCCGCGCGACCTGGCTTCGCTCAAGCTCGCGCAGTACCACCTGTTCAACCGCGGCGACGCGCCCGGCATGCTGCGCGTCGCGCTGCACGCCGAGCCCGCGGCGAGCGACGTGCCCTACCTGCATGGCATGCTGGCCTTCGCGTGGGAACAATGCCATTTCCTCGACCGCGCCGAAGAGAGCGCCCGGCGCGCGATCGGCATGCGCCGCAAGGAGCCGTGGGCGCACCATGCGCTGGCCCACGTGATGCTCACGCAAGGGCGGCTGTCCGAAGGGCGCGCCTTCCTGCACGAGGTGAGCCCCACGTGGACGGGCCTGAACTCCTTCATGGTCACGCACAACTGGTGGCACCAGGCGCTGTTCGCGCTCGACCTCGACCACGGCGACGAAGTGCTGGCCATCTACGACCGGCACGTCTGGGCCGAGGCCAAGGAGTACAGCCAGGACCAGGTGAACGCGGTCTCGCTGCTTGCGCGGATGGAACTCGCGGGCATGGACGTGGGCGATCGCTGGACCGAACTGGGCGACTTCCTGGCGCAGCGCGCCCACGACCATGTGCTGCCGTTCCTGGACCTGCAGTACCTCTATGGACTGGCACGCTCCGGCCGCATCGACGCGGCGCGCGGCTGGATGGAGAGCATCGAGCGGCATGCTGTCGCGCAACGGGGTGAAGATGCCGTCACGTGGCAGCGCGTGTGCGTGCCCGCCGCGCGCGGGCTGCTGGCCCATGCGACCGGCGACTGGAAGACGGCCGTCGAGGCGCTGGGCCACGCGTTGCCGCGGATGATCGAGATCGGCGGCAGCCACGCGCAACGGGACCTGTTCGCGCAGGTCCACCTCGACGCGATGTTGAGGAGCGGTCACTCCAGCGGCGCCCAGAACATCCTGCAGCCCCTGGTCAACGCCCAGCCGGAATCCAAGCGCCTGCAGCGGCAGGCGAAGAAACTCTACGCTTCGCTGTCCTTGCCTTCGGACTTCACCAGTTTCTGCTGATCGTAGACAGGCTGCGGCGGCAGGTCGGCCAGGTGCCGCGTGTCCGCCCAGTCGAGGATGTCGATGCCGCTTTCACGCACGCGGATGCGGTTGAAGCCGGCGTTGGGGATCTCGCTCTGGCGCGGGCCGTTCAGGCCGAGGGAACGCGCGGTGCGGTAGATCATGTCGAGCACGCCGCCGTGCGTGACCACCACCACGCGCTGCTGCGGATGCGAAGCGACGACGCGCTGCACGGCCTCCATCACGCGCGCGTGGAAGACCCGGGTCGACTCGCCGTCCGGCATGGCGAAGTCTTCCTCGAAGCGCAGCCAGCCGGCCCAGGCCTCGGGGTGGTCGCGCTGGATGTCGTCGACGCGCATGCCGTCGACGCGGCCGAAGCTCTGTTCGCGCAAGCCGCTTTCCGGCACCGGCTGCAGGGAAAGCTCCCCGGCGATCGGTTCGGCCGTCTGCCGCGCGCGCAGCAGGTCGCTGACGTACACCGCATCGGCACGTTCGCCAACCATGCGGCCGGCCAGCCGCCGGGCCTGCTCCAGCCCGATGGTATTGAGGGGAGCATCGACGTGCCCCTGGAAGCGCAGCTCCCGGTTCATGTCGGTCTCGCCATGGCGGATCAGCACCAGCTCGGTCATCGCACGTCCTGCATCGCTTCATTATCCGGGCCGGGCGGCGTTGCAGAATGGCCCGATCGCCGAACCGTCTCTTTTCGCACACCCATGACCTCATTGATCCTGCTTCCCGGGCTTGCCAGCAACGAAGCCTTGTGGCGCCCGCAACGCGAAGCCCTCGCGCCCTGGTCTCCGCACGTGACCGACGTGCACACGCGCGAGGACTCGATCGAAGCGATGGCCGCCGCGTTGCTGCGCGAGCATGCCGGCCCGCTGGTGCTGTGCGGCGCGTCGATGGGCGGGATGATCGCGATGGAGGCCGCGCGGCAGGCGCCGGACCGGGTCGCCGGGCTGGCCTTGCTGGGCACGGATGCGCGGCCAGACTCGCCCGAGATGATCGCGCTGCGAACCGACGCCATCGGCCTCTTTGCCCAGGGCCGCGTGCGCGAAGTGATCGAACCGAACATCGCCTTCGCGTTCCACCCCGGCAACGCGCCGGTGCTGGCGGGCTATTACCTGGACTTCGTGCTGGCGGCGGGCGCGGAGCAGTTGATCCGGCAGAACCGCGCGGTCATCGCGCGACCGGATGCGCGCACCCACCTGGCGCAGGTGCGCTGCCCGGTGCTGGTGATGTGCGGCGACGCCGACCAGCTGACGCCGTCGGAGCGCTCGCGAGAGATCGCAGCCCTGCTCCCGCACGCGCGGCTGGTGATGGTGCCGCGTTGCGGCCACATGCTGACGATGGAGCGGCCGGACGTCGTGAACGCGGCGCTGGTGGAGTGGTTGCCAA
>JAJNBO010000438.1 GCA_021156245.1 Ramlibacter sp.
ACATGATCCACGAAGGCACGCACGGCATCCAGGCCGCGGACCTGCTGGGGCGCAAGGTGGTCATGGAAGGCGGCAAGGGGCTGTCGCTGCTGGCGCGCCGCATCAACGGCACGATCGAGCGCGCCATCCAGCAGCCGCATCTCGCGGAACACGCGAACGCCCTGGGACAGGCGCTGCAGAAAGTCGGCGCCGCAACCAAGTCGGCGTGGGCGACGGGCAATCCCGGCGATGCGCTGTCGAACGCGGTGCCTTACATGCAGGCCTTCGGCCACCTCGTGATCGCCTGGACCTGGCTCGACGTCGTGCTGGCGCTTCCGCCGGGCAGCACGCGCGCGGCGGATGAAGGCCGCGTGCGCGCGGCCCGCTACTTCTTCCACTACGAACTGCCGAAGATCGGCGCCTGGCTGCGCGTCGTCGAGACCCGCGATCCCACGTGCGCCACCATGCCCGAGGAGGCTTTCTGATGGCTTCGGCCCGTACGCTCGCGCGGCTGGACAAACTGATCTGGACGCTCATCTTCGGAGGCCTGCTGGTCCTGGTGCTCGGCATCGCCACCCACGACGAGGCGCGCATCGCCGGCTGGAGCCTGTCGGTGCTTGGCGGCGGCGTGGCCGCCCTCGGCTTCGTCCTGATCTACGTCCGCTCGCGCCTTCCGCAGGACGACGCTTCCCAACCTCGCCCGGAGAACCGCGCATGACCCGCACCATCCAAGAATTGTTCGACCTCAAGGGCAAGACCGCCCTGGTCACGGGCGGCTCGCGCGGCCTCGGCCTTCAGATGGCGCATGCGCTCGGCGAGGCCGGCGCGCGCATCATGCTCAGCTCCCGCAAGGCCGGCGACCTGGAAGAAGCCGCGGCCGACCTGCAGGCGGCAGGCATCGACGCCCGCTGGATCGCGGCGGACTGCTCGCGCGAGGAAGACATCCGCAAGCTGGCCGACGGCACCATGGAGCGCATGGGCGACATCGACATCCTGGTGAACAACGCAGGCGCGGCCTGGGGCGCGCCCGCCGAGGACCACCCCGTCGAGGGCTGGGACAAGGTGATGAACCTCAACGTCCGCGGCTACTTCATCCTGAGCCAGCACGTGGCCAAGCGCAGCATGATCGCCCGCAAGAAGGGGCGCATCATCAACATCGCCTCGATCGCCGGCCTCGGCGGCAACCCACCCGACATGACCACGCTGGCGTACAACACGTCCAAGGGCGCCGTGATCACCTTCACCCAGGCGCTGGCGTGCGAATGGGGCAAGTACGGCATCACGGTCAACGCCATCTGCCCCGGCTTCTTCCCGAGCAAGATGACCCACGCGACGCTGGACCGCATCGGCGTCGACAAACTGGCGGGCAACGCACCCCTGAAGCGACTGGGCGACGACGAGGACCTCAAGGGCGTCACGCTGCTGTACGCGTCAGATGCCGGCAAGCACATCACGGGGCAGTGGCTCGCGGTCGACGGCGGCGTCAGCGTGGTGACCGGAGGCTGACCGAGTGTCCACCCCCAAGCTGTTCGGTGTCGAGATCCCGTTTGTCCATCACCTGGGGTTCGAACTGGTGATGATGGAGGGCGGCGCTTCGGAGCTGACCTACCTGCCGAAGCGCGAGCACATGAACTCCTTCCTGGTCACCCACGGCGGCGCGATCATGACGCTGCTGGACGTGACCATGGCCACCGCGGCGCGCAGCGTCGACCTGGAGACCGGCGTGGTGACCATCGAGATGAAGACGACCTTCATGCAGCCCTGCAAGGGGCTGCTCACCGGCCGCGGCCGGCTGATGCACCGCACGAAGTCGATGGCGTTCACCGAAGCGACCATCTGCGACGCCGAGGGGAAGGCCTGCGCGCATTCCACCGGCACCTTCAAGTACGTCAAGCGCCCGGCGCCGACGGCTCCCGCCAACACGATTTCCACCGACTGAGAGGCCCCCATGCCGAAGAACAAGCAGATCCTGCTCGACAACCGCCCGCAGGGCGAGGCCAGCGCCAGCAACTTCAAGCTGGTGGAGTCCGACACGCCCGCGCTCACGGAGGGCGAAGTGCTGGTGCGCCACCATTTCCTCAGCCTCGATCCCTACATGCGCGGCCGCATGAACGACGCCAAGAGCTATGCGGCGCCGCAGCCGGTGGGGCAGGTGATGCAGGGCGGCACGGTGGGCGAGGTCGTCGAAAGCCGCAGCCCGAAGTTCGCCGTCGGCGACAAGGTCGTGGGGATGGGCGGCTGGCAGGAATACAGCGTTGTCGCGGCGGACCAGCCCGGCGCGCTGCGCAAGGTGGACACGGCGCACGTGCCGCTGTCGCACTACCTGGGCGCGGTCGGCATGCCGGGCGTGACGGCGTGGTACGGGCTGGTGAAGATCATCCAGCCGAAGGAAGGCCAGACGATCGTGGTCAGCGCGGCGAGCGGCGCGGTCGGCAGCGCGCTGGGCACGCTCGCCAAGGCGCGGGGTTGCCGTGCCGTGGGCATCGCCGGTGGTCCCGACAAATGCCGCTACGTCACCGAGGAACTCGGCTTCGATGCCTGCGTCGACTACAAGCAGCACGCCGACGCGTCGTCGCTGTCCAAGGCGCTGAAGGAAGCCTGCCCGGACGGCATCCACGGCTACTTCGAGAACGTCGGCGGCATGGTGATGGACGCCGTGATGCTGCGCATGAACGCGTTCGGGCGCATCGCGCTGTGCGGGATGATCGCCGGCTACGACGGCAAGCCCATCCCCATGGCGTACCCGCAGCTGATCCTGACCAACCGCCTCACGGTGGAAGGCTTCATCGTCAGCGAGCACATGGAAGTGTGGCCGCAGGCGCTGCAGGAGCTGGGCACGCTGGTGGGCAGCGGCAAGCTGCGTCCGCGCGAATCCGTGGCGCAGGGCCTGGCCTCGGCACCGGAAGCCTTCCTGGGCATGCTCAAGGGGCGCAACTTCGGAAAGCAGCTGGTGAAGGTGTCCTGAGGACGTTGGAGAAGGGAGCCGCCGTGACGGACGCGACCCATGAAGTGTTCAACCAGCCCGAGCCGCTGGCGGACTACGACCTGTTCGCGACCAACCGGCCGCTGCAGGATGCGCTGCGCTTCAACGCGCCGCAGCTCGACACCGCGCCGCTCGCCCGGCTGGGCCGGCGGGCAGGCACG
>JAJNBO010000439.1 GCA_021156245.1 Ramlibacter sp.
TGCGCACCCAGGACCTGGTGGGCGCGGCACTGCTTGCGGCGCTCGCGCTCGCCGCCTGGTTCGCGCCCGGCCGGCGCGTGGCGCTCGCCCTGGTGGACGCCATGGCGCGGCATCCCTGGCGCACCGCCGGCCTCACCTTCGTCGTGCTTTGCCTCGGCACGCTTTACGTCGAGCACAACCACCCTCTGGTGCCGGACGAATACGCGCCGCTGCTGCAAAGCCGGGTGTTCGCCGCAGGGTACCTGACCGGCCATTTTCCGCCCGAGCTGATGGGACGGCTGATTCCGCCGGATGTCATGCATCACTTCCTGTACGGCTCGTTCGAGACCGGAAAGGTGGCCTCGGCCTACTGGCCGGGGTTCGCCCTGCTGCTCACGCCGTTCAGCTTCCTGCACGTCCCGTGGGCATGCAACCCGCTGCTCGCCTCCCTCGCGCTTGTCCTCATCGGCCGCCTGGCCGCGCGCCTGACGGGCGACGCTCACGCCGCCGGCTGGGCGATGCTGCTGACGCTGGCGTCGCCCGGGTTTACCGCGATGGCGATCACCTATTTTTCGATGACCGCGCATCTCCTCCTCAACCTGGTCTTCGTCTGGCTGCTGCTGGAGCGGCGCGTGCTGCTCGCCGGCCTGGTCGGCTCCGTGGCGCTGATCCTGCACAATCCGGTGCCGCATGCGCTGTTCGCGCTGCCGTGGATTGCCTGGCTTGCCTGGGGTCCGGGGGGCTATCGCCGCCTGCTCGCGCTCGCGGCCGGGTACGCGCCGCTGGCGTTGATCATCGGCTTCGGCTGGGCCCTGGTGCTGAGCGGCATCCAGGGCAATTCACTTTACGGTTTCTTTCCGTACGACGGCAACCCCGTGCACCGCATCGGCAACTTCTTCTGGGACTGGCACATCCGGGTCCGCAGCGCGATCGCCGGCCCGGCCGACGATCCCCTGGGTGCGCGCCTGGCGGAGGGGATCCGGCTGTGGAACTGGGCGGTGCCCGGGCTCCTGCTGCTCGCCGCCGCCGGCTGGTGGATCGGCCGCCGCGATGTGCGCATGCGGCTTCTGGGCCTGTCGTTTCTCTGCACCGCGGCGGGATACTCATTCGTCGCGTTCACCCAGGGCTTCGGTTGGGGTGCGCGCTACTTCCATGCGCCCTGGGGCGCGCTACCGATCCTGGCGAGCGTCGCGCTCGTCAGCCTGCGGCCCGGTCATGTGTGCGAGCGGCTGCGAGCCACGGTGGCTTCGCTCGCGGTCCTCAGCCTGGTCTTCGGAACGGGGTTGCGTGCGCTGCAGATCCACGACGCGGTCGCCCTACACCTCGCCGCCCGCCCACCAGCGGCCCCGGACGCACGCCAGATCGTCTTCATCGCCTACGACCGCGCGGGGTTCAGCCAAACCCTGGTGCAGAACGACCTGCTGCTGCGCGACAAGCTATGGACCATGTTCAGCATGGGCGTCGAGAGCGACGTGGATTTCATGCGAACGCGATTTCCCGCCGCGCGCATGGTGCACAGCGACCGTCGCGGCCAGGTCTGGCGCCTCGACCAGCCCTAGGCGGCGCGGGCGCGCGCCGCCAGCGCAAACGCGCCCAGCGCTGCGAAATAGCTGGCGACCCCGGTCCAGAAGCTCACCGAATTCCGTACGCCATGGCGATCAGCATCGCCAGCACGGTGATTAGCGTGACGAGGAACAGCGCGCCGGGCAGGCCGCGCATCGAGGTCGGCACGGCGCTCATTCGCGCGTGGCGCGCAGGCTGAAGGAGGACGCGTAGCGGCGCAGCAGCGGAACACCCAAGGCGAAACTGTCCATCGCCTCCAGCGCTGCGGCGAGCCAGTCCGGCGTGCGGGGCGCCAGCCACGCGAGCGGCCCGAGAAAGTAATCCGTGTAGGAGATCACCGGCTGCAAAAAGCCCGCCGCCGCGGCGAGCGCGGCGAGCGCCGCGGGGTCGAGCTCGCGCTCGTCCGGGCTGTGGTAGCGCTCGTACGTGCCGCGCACCAACCCGGCGAAGTACCGCACCAGGCGCCTGCGGCTGGGATCGCTGGAGTAGAACGCGCCGCCGCTGTGCAGCACCGTGCGCGCGGCGCGCAGCGTATCGCCGATCTGTGCGTCGTTCAGATGGTGGAGCACTGCGAAGGCGGCGACGAAATCGAATCGGCCGAAGCTCTCCAGTGGCGTGCCCGCTGCCGACACTGCGAACGTGACGTTACGCAGGCCGGCGGCTTCGGCCTGCGCCCGCGCCTGCGCGATCGCGACCGGCGAGAGGTCGAGCCCGACGATCTCGGCGACATGCGGCGCGAGGTGGCGCTCGATCGAGCCGTCACCGCACCCCAGGCTGAGGACGCGGTGCGCGCGGCCAGCGCCGGTCCGGCGCAGGAACTGGCGCGCGCCACGCTGGTGGACGCGGCGGAACAGCGGGCTGCCTTGGATCCTGGCCGCGTCGACTTCGTAGTGGTGGTCGTGGTAATCGCGCTCGTTCATCAGTCGTTCAGTCGGCGCGCGGCGCGCCGCAGGCCGCCGGCCGCGCGGCGCTCTCGCGCTCCCAGTCGGAGAGGCGCCCGAGATCGAAACGGGTCGCGGAGCGGAAACGGTTGAGAATGACCCGGTCGGCGTACGCCTCCAGCCGCGCATCGAGCCCCGAGTAGTATCGCGACCAGCCGCCGCCCAGCGGCTCGGTGACCGCGGTCTGTCCGCGAAACAGCCTGCGGCAGGCCTTTTCGATGCGATCGAACAGCGTGGAAGCACGCTTCTCCTTATCAACGTCGAGCGGATCGCGCGTCGCCGGCCGCAGTGCACAGCTCACGACGGAAAGCGGCTCGTGAGTCTGCAACGGTCCGGCGAGCCGGTTGGCGGCACGTGACAGCCAGTCATCGGCGTCGCGCCGCCAGGCAATCGTGTCGCAATTGTCAGCGTCCACCCGGTAGCCGATACGCACGAGCGTGGCGTCGTACGCCGTCACCTGCCCGGCACGCGGCCGCCCCTCGATCAGCTCCAGCCCCCGGCCTAGGGCGCGCACCTTGCCGTCATGCCGCTCGAGCAGCGAGGCGAGCCTGGGCGAATCGGGGGGCAGGCTGTGCTGCCCGCGGAAGTTGACGAACGACGAGGCCGGATGCACGAAGGGCGCGACCACCGCCATCGGCAG